>NZ_NHRY01000076.1 GCF_002937115.1 Rhodopila globiformis
ATCGGGGCGGCAGTCAGACGGGGCATGAAGGCTCCGGTGAATCAGGGCGAGGCGTGAGCCTGTGGCCTGCCATATTCAGGCCGCTCCTGACTCGCCAGAACGGCTCCTGACGGCGGCTGGTCACGGCGATTGCCGCCAGACTGTGGCAAACCAGACTCACCCGCGCCGGGCCACCCATCAACGGAGTCGCCACTTCCGGCGAGGTGTACTAGCTGCATTCGTGACGGTTGCCATACCCGTCATGAATGCACCAGAGCCCTTATGTGTCTTGAGGCCAAATTCTTGCGAAGGCTGAACTGGCCGCCCCCTCCCGGAGGCGGCGCCACCCGTCCCCTACTTCAACCCCTCCGCCAGATACCGCTCCTTACTCCGCCCCTCCTGCACCTTAAACTGCCCAAACCGCGGCAAAAACTTATCCCAGTCAATCAGATGCGCATCGATCTCCGGCCCGTCGATGCACGCATGCTTCCGCACCATCTTCCCATCGATCACCACCGGCACCATGCACGCCCCGCACATCCCCGTGGCGTCCACCATGATCGAGTTCAAGCTCGCCACCGTCTTCACGCCATACGGCCGGGTCAAATCCGCCACCGCCCGCATCATCAGCGGCGGGCCGATCGTCACCACCTCGGCGATCCTGCGGCCCTTGCTGGTCTTGTTCGCCTCCAGCATCTCCTGCAGCGGATGCGTCACGAACCCCTTGACGCCGAACGTGCCGTCATTGCTGGTGTAGATCACGTCCAGCAGCGTCGGGAACTCCCGCCGCAACTGCTCGACGCACTCGTCCTCGCCGACCCAGAACACCAGGGACGCGGACCGGAAGCCGGCGATCAGCGTCACATGGTTCCCCATGCGCAGGTGCTCGCGCATGATCGGGTAAACCGGCGGCAGCCCCAGGCCGCCGGCGGTGAACACTACCGTCTCGTCCGGGCCGTACCGATGCAGCTCGCTCGGCAGCCCCAGCGGCCCGGCGATGCCGGCGAACGCCTGGCCGATCTTCATGGCGTTGATCGCCAGGGAGCTGGTGCCCATCGCCTGCACCACCAGGGTGATCGTCCCGGCTTTCGTGTCCCAGTCCGCCAGCGTCAGCGGGATCAGCTCGCCCTTCTCCCACGCCAGCACGCGCACGAACTGCCCCGCCTTGGAAGCCGCGGCGATCAGCGGCGCGTTCACCACGAACTCCTCGATGCCCTCGCCCAGGTGCACCTTCTTCACGATCGCCTGTGGCGCCTGGCCCAGCCGGGTGTACTTCTCCGCCTTGGCCACCAGTTCCCGGATCTCGGCCGGCGTGAAATTGTTCTCCCCGACGATCTCCCGCGCCGCCGCCTGGCCGTCACCCGCCGCGCGGATCGCGGTCGAGCCGCCGCGCGCCGCGTCGCCGCCCGAGAACACGCCCTCGATCGAGGTCTGCTGCGACCCGCGCTGCACGTCGATCGTGCCCCACTTGGTCGTCTTCAGCTCGGGCTCGGCGTCCTTGACGATCGGGTTCGGCGTGTTGCCCAGCGCCATGATCACCAGGTCGATCGGCATGTGCTCTTTCTTGCCGGTCACCACCGGGCTGCGGCGGCCGGAGGCATCCGGCGCGCCCAGCTCGATCACGTCCAGGATCGCCGCCGTCACCTGGTGGTCATCGTTGCCGATGAACTCGCATGGCGCGCGCAGCACCTTCAGGGCGATGCCTTCCTCCAGCGCGTGGTGCAGTTCCTCGACGCGCACCGGCATTTCCGCCTGGGTGCGGCGATACACGATGGTCACGTTGCCGCCCAGCCGCTTGGCGGTGCGGGCGGCGTCCATCGCCGTGTTGCCGCCGCCGATGACCATCACATCCTTGCCGCGTGTCATCGGCAGCGGGGTTTCATGGTCCTCCAACTGCCCCTGCATCAGGTTGACGCGGGTCAGGAACTCGTTGGCCGACATCACGTTCAGGAAGTGCTCGCCGGGCACGTTCATGAAGCGCGGCAGGCCGGCGCCGGTGCCGACGAAGATGCGCCAGAACCCGGCCTGCTTCAGCTGCTCCAGCGTCGCCGTCTTGCCGACGACGAAGTTGCGCACGAAGCGCCCGCCCAGCCTGGTGATCTTGCCGACGACGTCGTCGATCAGCTCGTTCGGCAGGCGGAACTCCGGAATGCCGTAGCGCAGCACGCCGCCGAGTTCATGGAACGCCTCGAACACCGTCACCGGGTGGCCTTCCGCGGCCAGCAGATAGGCGTTGATCAGCCCGGCGGGGCCGGAGCCGACAACGGCAATCGGCGGCTTTTCCGCGATCGTCCACGGATCGACCAGATCGGCGAGGGTGTCGTTCGTCAGAGGCAGGCCCAGCGCCTTGGCGCGCTGCGGCAGGAACCACTCGATCTGCCCGATTTCAATCGGCTTGTTGGTGTGGGCGCAGACGCCCTGGCACTGCAGTTCCTGCGGGCAGACGCGGCCGGTGACGTTGGGCAGCGGGTTGCAGCCCTCGATCAGTTCCAGCGCCTCGCGGAATTTGCCCTTACCCAGCAGGTCCAGCATCTCGGGGATGTGGATCTTCACCGGGCAGCCGCCCTTGTTCTCCTTGCCGGCGATCTTCAGGCCGATTTCGCAGGGGCGCTCCTCGCACTGCTTGTCGCGCAGCACTTCCAGCCAGACCAGCAGGTCCACCTCGCGGGCCGAGAAGCCCTGGCCCATGTAGCCCAGGTAGCCCTGGTTCACCAGGCCGAAGTCCTGCGCCCGTTCCTCGGCCGGGCGCATGTACGGCGGGATCATGTTGTTCATCGGCCAGCCGTCCGACAGGCCCTTGAACATCGGGTAGCGGTCCGACAGGTGCTGGTCGATCGCCTTGATGAACTTCCGCTTGTACTTCAGCGGGATCGCCCAGATGAAGCGCAGCAGGATGGTGCTCATGTCGTCGTCGCGGACCAGCAGGTCCCACAGCGTCCGGGTGAACCGGCCGCCGAGTTCCTCCTGCTGGAACTCCCACGCCACCGCCTGCATGCCGTCGGTGATGAACATCTGGCGGAACGCATTCGGTTCCGCCAGCAGCCGCCGGCGCAGCAGTTCGAGCTGTTTCTGGAACAGCTCGACCTCGTCGGTCTGCGACAGGGTTTCCAGTTCGCTGCGGGTCGCCTCGAACTGGTTGCTGGCGTGCATGAAGCGCTCCAGCTGTCCGTTACCGGAGACGTGCGTGCTCAATGGATGATCTCCGCGTCACAGTTGGCCGATACTTTGGCGATGCGCGCCTTCAACTCCGGCGTCACCGCCACATGGTCGAGCGCGCCCGGGATCAGCCGCCCGACTTCCTTGGTCTGGCCGTCGACGACGATCTTGGTCTTCTCGAACAGTTCGCCCAGGTCCTGGTAGCAGGTCTTGCAGTTCGTGCACTTGGCCTGGTCTGCCTCGGCCAGGGTCACGACCGCATCGCCCGCCCCGTTCGGCTTCGCCGCCGCAGCCGCAGCCGGCGCCGCCGCCGGAGCCGCCGCGAACATCGTGCCGCCGAAGCCCCCGGACGCCGGCGCGTTGGACGACGCCGCCAGTTCCGACATTGCCTTGGCGATCTGGTCCAGCGAGCCCTCCCGGTCGCGCATGGCTTCCGTGTAGCGCTGCTGCATCTCCGCCAGCACCGCCTTGTGCTCGGCTTCGCTCTGCTGCACCGGCAGGCCGGCCAGGTGCTGCAAGGTCCGCCAGTACTTCCGCCGTTCCTCCACCAGGTGGATGATCGGCGTATCGACCTCCAGCTTCACCAGCCGCGCCTTCTGGTCGGTGGACAGCACATACGCCACCTTGCCTTCCCGCGCGGCGGGCGGCAGCGTGACGTATTCATGCACCGGCACGCCGTCGGCGTCGGCCGGCAGCTTGCGGAAGTGCTTCTTGAACCGCGCCTCGCCCAGGGCGAAGTCGGCCGGCGTGAACGGCACGGTCAGCAGCTTGGTCAGGCCGTCGCCGTCGACATACTCCATCGACTGCGTCGTCCAGTCCTTGTCCTGGTCGGGGTTGCCCTCCAGCGAGAACCACTGGCTCAGCCTGTCGCCCCGCCGCGGATCGTGCACGAACACCGGGTTCATGCGGCTTTCCACCGCCATCCGGGCGTGCTCCGCCGCCTGCGCGTCGCCGATGCCGTGCTCGGCCTGGCACGGCGTATAGACGTCCATCACCGCCGGCGAGTCCGAGTAGTTCAGGAACGCCAGCATGTTCTTCATGAAGTGGCCCTGCAGCGCCGTCGCCGTCTGCACCACGAACACGTTCGGGTGGAACGCCGCGATCAGCGCCAGTTCCTTGCGGTCCTCCTGCTTGCCGGCCTGCGCCGCGCCGAACCGGGTCAGGTCGGAGTCCTGCGCCGAGAAGCTCGCCGTGGACGCCTGCCCACCCGTGTTCGAGTAAACCCCCGAGTTCAGCACCACCATTTTGATCGGCGAGTCCTGCACCAGCACCCGCGACACCGCGCCGAAGCCGATGTCGTAGGTCGCCCCGTCACCGCCGATGGTGAGAACCGTCGGCAGCAGCGCCAGCTCGTCCTTGGTGAACTGGCTCCACCGGAAGAACTTGAAGTAGGCGTCGTGCGTCACCGGGTCATAGGCGTCCTGGATCTCCAGCCGCGCCGTCCGCAGCGCCCGGAAATCGGTCGCCGCCTCGGCGCTCAGCCCCTCGAAGATGCCCTTCGCGACCGGCGCCGAATCCTGGAACAGGCTGTTCACCCACGGGTCGTTGTACGGGTTGAACGGGAAGGTCGAGGCGAACACGCTGCTGCAACCCGTGGCGTTGGCGATCACTGCGTTCGCCGGGCCGTTGCCGCTCGGGCCGCTTTCGTACAGGTACAGCCGCTTCTCCAGCGTGCCGATGACGTTGCGGATACGCTCCGCCCGCGCCGTATCGGTCACGGTGGGAAGCTTGTCCGTCAGCCGCTCGATCAGGCTTTCCAGCTCGCGCATATGCGCCTTCCGCCGCGGCTCATGCAGCGCGCGGTTGGCCGCGACCACCAGGCGGATCGCCGTCACCTCGCCGCAGCCGCGGCAGGCGCCGTGGCCGCCGGTCATGGCATAGTAGTTGTCGCGGTCCAGCAGCATCCGCTTGGCATCGCCGTCGCTGCCCACCGCGCCCTCGATGAAGCGGGACGGCGAGTTCGGCGTGCGGCTGAGGAACTCGAAGCGGGTCTGCAAGGTGTCCAGCAGTTCCGCATCCTGCTGCCGCTCGACCAGAGCGCCGGGGCCGCAGACCTCGATGCACTCCAGGCAGCCGCTGCACTTCCACGGATCGACCGCGGCCGAGAACAGCCCGCCGCTGCCGGCGGTCGCCTTCTCCATGGCGTCGAAGAACGGACGGGTGCGCGCCACCGGGAACGAAGCCAGCGCCTCGGCCACGCGGCCCAGGTTGCGCTTCAGCACGGCGTTGTCGATTTCCATCGTCTCGACCGCCTTGGCCACCAGCGTGTGCAGCGCCGGCGTGTCCTTGGTCTGGCGATAGGCTTCGCGGACGGACTCGGCCAGGGCGAACACCTTGTCGCGCATCGCCGCCCGCTGCGCCTCGGCCACGTCCATGTGCTTGATCGCGGTCAGCAGCAGGTCGTGGATCTCATGCACGGTGTTCGGGATCGCCGCGTCCGGGCAGACCACGGCGCATTCCATGCACCCGGTGCACTTGGATGCGTCGAACTCCGGAACGTTCAGCCGGAACAGGCCCTTGTCCTTCCACGCCGCGCTGCCCGCCGGCATGAACAGGCCAGTGCCCGGCAGCACCGCCGCCTCCGCAACCGTGCCGTCGCGGAAGTGGCTGGCCACGACGTCGTCGTAGTACTCGGCGTCGAGGAACGCCGTCGCCGAGGCCGGCATCAGCGCCTTGCACATCGAGGCCGAGATCGACACGTTGCGCGTCGGCTTGTTCGCCACCGTCTGCTCGGCTTCGAGGAACTCCGGCGCGGTGTAATCGACATGCGTGGTGGCCTCCAGGCCCTCGCGCATCACCGCCATGTTGCTCTCGACGATCGCGCCGCCCTTGGCGCCGAACTTCTTGCTGATCTGCTGGCGGATCTTCTCCAGCATCGCCTCCTGCGAGGCATCCGCGACGATACGGTCCACATGCCCGCACACCGCGCCGATGAAGGCGATGCCCATCATGCGGGTCTGCAGGTCCGCCGTCGGCGCATGCTTGCGCGCCACCGCGAACGCGTCGATCACGTAGAAGCGGATCTTCTTGTCACGGATGGTCTGCCGCGCATGCGGCGGCAACTCGCGCCACACCTCCAGCGGCGGCAGGTTGCTCTGCAGGATGAAGCTGCCGCCCTCGGTCAGCCCGCGCAGCGGGTTGGTGTGGGCGAACACCTTGTGGTCGGGGGAGACGACGATCTCGATCTCCTCCAGCTCGGCGTTGGCGATCTTCACCGTCTCCGGGCTGAGGGTGATGTAGTAGTTCGTCGGCGCGCCGCTCTTTTCCGAGCCGTACTTCGGCGCCGCCTGCGAATGCATGTCCAGCGCGCCGGCCAGGATGTCGGTCAGCAGCTTGCCGGTGGCGATGGTGCCGTAGCCGCCCACCGAGTGGAAGCGGATGCGGAACGCGCTGGCCGGCAGCAGATGCGGGTTCGGTTCCGTCGGCAGCCCCATCATCTCCGTTTCCGGATAGGCGGCCTTCATCTTCTCCTGCAGCGCCTGGATGCGCGGCGACTTCGTCTCGGTGAAGAACTGCGAGCCCAGGTACACCAGCGGCGCGCTGTCCACACGCTCCATGTTCTTGAACGCCGCGACCATGTGGCGCGGCTGCAAATCATGCGCACCGAGGCCGAAGATCGCCGTGGTCAGGCGCGGCAGCTTGTCGATCGCCGGGATGCCGGCATGGCGGACGCCATCAGCATTCTCCCGCGCGCGGAACAGCGCCTGGGTGACGAAGCCGGTCAGCGCCGTGACGTCGGAGCGTTCCAGCACCGTCACGGCGGTCTTGCCGCGCAGCGCCTCGATCAGCTCGGCCTCGGGGAACGGCTGCAGCAACTTGACAGAAATGACGCCGACTTTCTTGCCCTGCTTGCGCAGGTGCTCGGCCACCGCCTGGGCGTCGTCGGTGACCGAGCCCAGGCCGATCACCACATGCTCGGCGTCGTCGCACATGTACGTATGGATGGGCTTGTAGACGCGGCCGGTCAGCGCGGCGTATTCGTCCATCGCCTGGCGCACGAAGCCCGGCACCGCGGCGACGAAGTGGGTGCGATGGTCCGCGGCGCCTGCCTGGAAGTCCGGCTGGTTCTGCACGCCGCCGGTCAGGCCCGGGTTGTGCACGTCGACCAGCGCCGGCACACGCGGACGGGTGCCCTTCTGGAAGGCGTTGACCCATTGGCGCTTCCACTGGCTGTGCAGCTCTTCCGGCACCCAGCCCAGGGTATTGGCGACCAGCTTGCCGTCATTGTCAGCCTCGACGTCGGCCGCGTTCGCCGTCAGGTAGGCGCGCAGCTCGCCCAGGTCGGTCGGCACGAAGTCGCCTTCGTGGCGGGCCAGGTACTGGCGCAGCTGGAACACGCGCCCCTTGGCGCCGAACAGCATGTCCTGCGCCACGGTGGGGCAGGGGATGCGCCCGGCCGGGTCACCGAGGTATTCCCGCAGCAGCTCCGGCTCCGGCAACTGCGCCTCGCACAGCATGTGGCTGGTGGCGAAGCCGTCCATCGCGTTGGCCACCGGGATCAGCGACAGCGCGCTGGCCTTGTAGGAGATCGCCGCCAGGTCCGCCGCTTCCTGGGGATTGCTGCCGAACAGGATGGTGTAGCCGGAGGACAGCAGCGCATACACGTCGTCATGGCCCGCCATGACGTTCAGCGAATGCTTGGAGACGACACGCGCCGCCACCTGCAGCACGAAGCCGCCGACCTTCTTGCCGACGGTGACGTAGTGCGATTCGAGCCCGTACAGGATGCCCTGGCTGGACGAGGCATTGGAAACGTACTTGCCGCCGGTCAGCGCCGCGCCGAGCGCGCCGCTCTGGGCGGAATGCTCGCCCTCGGGTTGGACGAAAAACGGATGCTGGCCCCACACGTTAACGCCGCCGCCGGCGCGAAAGGCTTCATAGAGCTCGGAAATTTCTGTCGAGGGCGTGATCGGATAGCCAATAACCCCGCCGCAGACCTGCTGCATGACATGGGCGACGGCTCCGTTGCCATGAATGACGACCGGAGTACCAGGGTACTTGAAACTCATCGACTATATGCCCCGTTATCTGTCTGAGCCGCATCGTACACGCGTGGACGGCCCGCAGCATTGCGCAAGATCAAAGGCATTACCCGGGTCCGGGGAAGGTCGGCCAGACGATTCAATGCCAGAATTGTGCATGGCTGCCTCCCATCTGTTGCGGATCGTTCTTCCTGTGGCCGATTTGCGCAATTAACGGAAAGTCTGAAAATCTTGTAAATCTATGTAAAGACATGACACAAATATTGGGGTCGTCAGCAATGAAATGACGGCATCATTTACTGGCACGTTATGGTCTGGACACGGGGTCCACCGCTAAGAGCCTGTTTGAGTCAGTTATTTCAATAACTTGAGCCACAACTGTAGTATCCATCCTGCCGTCGTTGGTGGTTCTGAGCCGGAAGGTGCCGGTTTGGCGCTCGCCCAATGGTTGCTTGCACAGGGGCGATGGGCCCCTCCCAACCGGCCTTTGGCCTTTCGGCCTTTCCTGCCAACCCGTTGAAATTGCTTACTCAATCAGGCTCTAATTTGACTGTGTCAAAAACTGAGAGATAGTCAATATTATCAATGGGTTACGGGGGCACCTAGTTTGCGAGAAAACGTCGTAATTTCAATGTGTTAGGCGGAAACTGGCACAGTCAAACTAAGGGCCCGCCCGGGAATAACCGAGCGGATTGAGGGGGATTCCTGCTCGGACGCTGAAGTTGTAGTGTTCCGTGATGATCGACCAAGAGCAGATCCATGGGCGTTTCACGGCGATAGCACCGCATCTCGACGAGCGATCCCGCCGCTTGTTGGCAGCAACCGAAGCGCGTGCGGCGGGCTACGGTGGCATCACCGCGGTATCGCAGGCCACCGGGGTTGCGCCGAGCACGATTGTGCGCGGCCTGCGGGACCTGACGGTGGAGCCCCCGCTGGCGCCAGGCCGGGTGCGCCGGCGAGGCGGCGGGCGCAAGCCGCTGGCGGACAACGATCCGACGCTGCGGGCTGATCTGCTGAAGCTGGTGGAGCCCGAGGCGCGCGGCGATCCGATGTCGCCGTTGCGCTGGACCTGCAAGAGCCTGCGCCGGCTGGCGGACGAACTGACGGAGCTTGGCCACCAGGTCAGCCGCACCGTCATCGGCACGATACTGAAGGCGGAGAAGTTCAGCCTGCAAGGCAACCGCAAGACCCGCGAGGGGGCAAGCATCCCGACCACGATGCGCAATTTGGCCACGTCAACACCAGCGTGACGACGGCGCTGGCCGCGGGCCAGCCGGTGATCTCGGTGGACACCAAGAAGAAGGAGTTGGTTGGCGATTTCAAGAATGCGGGCCGGACATGGCGGCCACGGGGCGATCCCGAGGAGGTGCAGGTCTACGACTTCCTCAACGACGCGCTCGGTCGGGCGATCCCGTATGGCATTTACGATCTGGCGGCGAACACAGGTTGGGTCAGCGTCGGCATCAACGACGACACCGCCGCCTTTGCGGTGCAGACGATCCGCCGCTGGTGGCAGGACGTCGGCCGCCAGCGCTATCCGAAGGCGCATCGCCTGGTGATCACTGCCGATGGCGGTGGCAGCAACGGCGTGCGCGTGCGGCTGTGGAAACGCGAACTGCAACGCCTGGTCAACGAACTGGGCATTGCCATTGAAGTCCATCACCTGCCACCCGGCACCAGCAAGTGGAACAAGATCGAGCATCGCCTGTTCTCCTCCATCAGCATGAACTGGCGCGCCACGCCACTGGTCAGCTACCGCGTCATCATCGATCTGATCAGCGCCACCACCACCAAGACCGGGCTGAGCGTGCGCTGCGAACCCGATCCGGCTGACTATCCGCGGGGCACTGCGGTTTCGGAGGAGGAGATGGATGCCCTCAACATCGTCCGCGACAGCTTCCATGGCGAGTGGAACTACACGATACGGCCGCAGACCGTATCAGATCGCGCGGTTATTCCCTGACAGGCCCTAAGGCCCGCATTGGCGTTACCAAGGAGACGGCCATCCCCGATCGTCATGCCGGGCGAAGCAGGCTGCTCCTTCCCGTCATGGCGGCTACCCGGGACAAGCCTGGGCACAGGCTCCGGGCCGCCATCCACGCCTTTCTGCCGCTTCAACACCGACAGGCGTGGATGCCGGGCCTGCGGCCGCCATGACGGGATAGCAACGACAGCCGCTATTTTAACGCCTATCGGGCGGAGGCCCACCATCCACGTCTTCTGGTGATATTCGGCACCGCCAGGCGTGGATGGTCCGCCTTCATGGACCATGACGCGGAGCGGCCGGTGCTCCGCGCCCAGTGACGCGGTGATCCCATCACGGACCGCAAGGCTCCGCATCATCCCGTTCGACGTCCGCGTCCTGGCGTTCCTTGCCCCGGCGTTCCTTGGGGCGTCGTGCCGCCGCAATCGCGCGGCGGCTTTCGTTTCGTCGTCAGCGCGTGAAAACCCCGGCGCGCCTCAACGCTTGTGGAAGTCCATGGTGTCGCCTTCCGAGGTCAGCTTCAGCACCCGGCCGTTGGCGGCGAGTTCGTACTGGTCGGTTTCCGGTTTCACGGTTCCGGTCTTGACCTTGGACTGCGTCGGCGTGAACACAATTGTTCCGGTGCCGTGTTCAGCGGGCGTCTGCGTATAGGTGCCCTTCATCTCCCGCACCACCTTGTTGTGTTGCAGCGTCCGGCTGCTCCAGGCGCCGTCCGGCGAGACCGTCATGTCGATCGTTACGCCGCTGCCGAGCGTGGCGTGCCAGCGACCCGCCACGCTGGCGTCGGCCAGCACGGCGGTGGTCATTGCGATTGAAAACAGAGCGGCAAGAACCGGTATGCGCATCGTATCCTCCTGAATGAACGTAATTGGCGCGCGGGCAGCGGGACCTCGGCGAGGACCGGGCAGGGGAACGCGGCCTGTTCCGTCCGGTTGCCTGTCCGGACCGGCCGGCCGGAACCCGGACGGACGGTGAGAAGTTGGTGATGCCGGCCGCAAGGGGATTACAGCCGGCATTCAGCCGTTACAGTAATCCGGGCCACCACGGAAGGGCGCGGCGACGGCCGTGCCGCAAAACAGCAAAAGGTTGAAAAGGATGAACATGCGTCTTCCGTTCGTGCTGCTGACCGTCGCCGGCCTCGGCGTCGGCTATACCGCCCCCGCCAATGCCATCGGCTGCATCAGCGGCGGCGTCGCCGGCGCCGTGGCCGGCCACATGGCCCATCACGGAGTCTTGGGCGCCATCGGCGGTTGCGTCGCCGGACACGAGTACCACAAGCACCACAAGCAGGCCGCCCAGCAGCAGAACGTTCAGCAGCAGAACACGACGGGCGCCCCGGAATCCGCCAGCCAGGGCACCCAGCCGGAGCGAACCCAGTAGCGCCATGGCGCACCATGGACCCGACCGGATCACACGGTGATCCGGCCGGGCCGACCGGGCCCTAACCGCCCGGCAGGGCGTTCAACGCCGACCTGACCATCTGCGTGTTGTCGCCATCCGCCGGCAGCTTGCCCAGCAAGCGGCTCCAGTAGCGCCTGGCCTCCTCCGGCCGGCCGTCATGGGCCGCGACCATGCCCAGGTACCATAGCACCTCAGGCTCGTCCGGAGCGACCTGCTCGACCTGCTTCAGCAGGGCGACAGCGCGCGGCGGCAGCGCGTCGGCCGGCTTCAGACCGCTCAGCAGGCCCTCGATCGCCTGCAGGCGCAGCGCCAGGCCGTCCGGCTTCAGCGCCAGCGCACGATCGTACGCCTCCGCCGCCCGCTCGCGGTCATGCATCACCACGTAGGCATAGCCGAGGCGCATCCAGCCGTCGGCGTCATCCGGCTCGATCTCCAGCCGGGCTGCCAGCTTGGCGGCCATGGCGGCCACCATGGTCTTCTGTTCACTTTCCGGCACGATCGCGACGGCATCCGTGCTGTCGGCCTCGGCTACGGCCGTGGCGGGCGGCAATCCCCGGGCGAGCACCGGCAACGGCACGCCGGCGGCCTTCGCGGCCTGGGCGATGCGCTTGGCAATCTCCTCGCGCAGCGGTGAATCGTCCGGGATATCGGCCAGCAGGGCCTGCATCTGCCGGATGGTGCCGGCCGGCTCGCCGGCCTGTCCGGCGGCCAGCGCCAGGTAGTAGCGGGCGACCTCGTTCCGCGGATCGTCTTCCAGCGCCGCGGTGAAGGCGTCGTGCGCCGCCGGCGTCACGATCCCGTCCGCCTGCATCACCAGCATCTCGCCAAGGCCCACCTGGACGTCGGGACTGACCAGGTTCAGCGCCAGGGCATGGCGATAGGCGTCCACCGCGATGGTCCAGCGGCGCAGGCTGCCGGAGGCCCGGGCATACAGCACCCAGCGCTCGGCGTCGTCCGGATCGGCCTCCAGCTTCGCCGCCAGGCGGGCCGCGGTGCGCGCCAGCTCGGCGTGCTCCAGCACCGGCGTCGGCATGTCCCCGGCGAGCGGCGGGCGTGCGACGAACACGATGCCCGGCGGCTCGGGCGCGCCGAGCAGCGCATACAGGCCGACGGTGCCGCCGACGAGGAACACCGCCACCAGCGTCGCCATGATCGGGCTGCGGTCGTGCCATCCCGGCGCCGGGCGCAGCGGGATCGTATCGGTGGTAAGCACGCGGCGCTGGATTTCCACCCGCGCCTCGGCGACGTCCGCCTCGCTCAGCAGGCCGCGCGCCACGTCGCGGTCCAGCTCTCGCAACTGGTCGCGGTACACCATGCGATCGTAATAGCCACGCCCCCGCACGGTTTCCGGTTGCCGCAGCATCGGCAGCACCAGCGGCAGCAGCGCGACCAGCAGCAGGAGGGTGAAGAGCAGCGACAGAAACATCCGTTTTCCCCCGGAGGAGCCGCCTGCCACGGTTGACGCGTCACCGCCTGAGGTTGGTCCCCCGGTGCTGTTCTGCTCACCCCGGCCGGCCGCTTCATTGACCTGGATCAAGGCGGGGCCTGACCGCCGCCGTAACCTTTACGGCGGCAAGGGGGTCTCGTTTTGACAGTCCACCGCGCACCGACAGCGTCCCGCGCAGCAAGCCGGCCCGCCGGCCCGGGCCGATCGGCCCGCCGATGATTATACCGGTCAGGCTGCTGCGCGACAGGCCGTTGCAGCAGCAGCTGTATGAGCAGGTGCGGGCCTTGATCCTGTCCTCCCGGCTGCCCGCCGGCATGCGCATGCCCTCCACCCGCATGCTGGCCGGGCAGTGCGCGGTGTCACGGATCACCGTGCTGCTGGTGTATGAGCGGCTGATCGCCGAGGGCTACCTGCGGACGGTCCCCGCCAAGGGCACCTTCGTGCACGGCCTCGGCACCGATGGCCAGGCCGCCGCGCCGGACGATGCCGCGCATCCGGCCGGCGCGGCCGAGGCGCCTGTGGGCCGATCGGATGGGCGGTTGTTCCCGGCGGCGCGGTGGCGCGCGCTGGTGCGCGGGGCGCTGGATCACCTGGACCGGCTGGCGGACGGCGCGGACCGGGGCGAGCCGGTGCTGCGCCGGGCGATCGCGCGCTGGCTGTCGAACGCGCGCGGGATGGCGGTCGAGGCCGAGCAGGTCGTCCTGGCGCATGGCCGCCGGCACGCGCTGCATATCGCCGCGCACCTGCTGCTGCGGCCCGGCAGCCGGGCGGTGGTCGAAACCCCGGGCGACGCGGACGCCGCGCTGCTGCTGGCCGGCACCGGCGCCACGCTGGTGGCGGTGCCGGTGGACGCGGACGGCTTGCGGACCGGCCAACTGCCCGCCGGGCCGGTTGCCCTGGCGCTGCTCACCCCCGAGCACCAGCAGCCCCTGGGCGCGGTCATGAGCCTGGATCGGCGGCAGGCCCTGCTGGCCTGGGCCACGACCGCCGGCGCCGTGGTGGTTGCCGACGAGTGCGCCGCCGAACTGCGCTACCAGGAGGCGGATGTGCCGCCGCTGATGCAGCTCGACCGGGACGGGGTAGTGATCCAGGTGGGCGATTTCGCGGCCTCGCTCGGGCCGGCGGTGACTCTGGGCTACCTGGTGGTGCCGCCGCGCCTGGCCAGTGTTGCCCATGAAGCCAGCCGGGTTATGGGACCCTATGAGGGGCGGCTGGAGGCGGCGGCGCTGGCGGGCCTGCTGGACAGCGGGTTCTACGCCCGGCACCTGCATCAGGTGCGGCAGATCTACCTGCGCCGGCGCGACGCGCTGGTCCGCGCGCTGCGGCGGCAGTTCGGCGAGGACACCGGCATCGCCGGCCTGGCGGCAGGGCTGCACCTGGCCTGGACGCCGCCGTCGGCGCTGGGTGGCGCGGATGCGGTCGCCGCCGCGGCCCGGCGGACAGGGCTGGACGCGGGCTGCGTCGAGGACCGGGTGGTGCTGCTTGGATTCGGCGCCGGGTCTGAGCGGCAGCTGGAGGCCAGTGTCGAGGCGATGGCGGGCATCCTGGCCGCGCCAGGGACGCAGGTATGCGGCGGGCTCGCGGCGCCGGATCGCCGCCCGGGGGATCGTCCGCCGGCGGATGGCGGTATGATGTCGTAACGGACCGGGACAGGGATGTGGCGGGAGGCTCTGGTTGCTGTGCCTGGTCGTCGTGCCGCTGGTTGCGTCCGCCTGCATGGCGCCTGCGGCCTGGCGGCTGTGCTTCGTCGTCAATGGTCCACCCGGGGCGTATTGAGGGGGGATGATGTCGCAATCGTCGCCGTCGCGCAGCCGGTGGGCGTGGCTGACCCGGAGCAGTTGGTAGCGGACCGCCCTGCGGCCGCCATAACGGGCTCAGGCGTCCGGAAGCGCATTTTCATGAAAGAGGACGAGGAATCCGCGGGCCACGAAGATGTCCGAGGACAGAGCGTAGCTTGCCTGACGCGCAAGACGAAGCGGTTTGCCGACGAAACGAGAAGGCCGGTTGCCGGCCCCGAACCGCCTCCCGGCCGGTAGCCCGGGGTCGGCCAGCCGTCTTCTACATCGCCAGGAATCCGCCATCGACATAAAGTTCCGCGCCCGTGACGTACGACGCCTCGTCGGAGGCCAGGAACAGCACGGCGTTGGCGACCTCGTCCACCTCGCCGGCACGGCCGAGCGGCACCGCCTTCAGCATCCGCGCGCGCACCTCCGGATCCGCCGTGGCGCCGGATGTGCGCATCGGCGGCATCAGTCCGGGATGCACGGAATTGCAACGAATCCGGTCCTTGCCGAACTGCACCGCGGTCGATTTCGTCATCGTCCGCACCGCGCCTTTCGAGGCATTGTAGCTCATGTGCACGAAAGCCTGGCCGACGACGCCGGAGATCGATGACAGGTTGACGATGGAGCCGCCGCCGTTCTTCTGCATCTGCGGCACCACCGCGGCGATGCCCAGGAACACGCCGGTGGCGTTCACCGCCATCACCCGCTCCCAAAGCCCGGAATCCAGCATGTCGTTGGTGGCGCTGCCGCTGATGCCGGCGTTGTTGACCAGGATGTCCAGCCGCCCGAAGGCGCGGACCGTTTCCGCAACAATCCGCTTCCAGCCGGCTTCATCGGTGACGTTCAGCGCCATGAACAGCGCCTTGCCTCCGCCGGCGTTGATGCCATCGGCCACGGCGCGGCCTTCGTCCTCCAGCATGTCGGCGACGACGACGGCGGCGCCCTCCTTGCCGAAGCGGCGGGCGGTCGCCGCGCCCATGCCGGACGCCGCGCCGGTGATGATGGCGACCTTGTTCGCGAGCCTCATGACCGTTCCCCTTCTTGCTTGTGGAGGGGACTGTGCCACCGGCAGTTCGGCTTGGCTACCGGTTGGTACCGTGACGTGATGAGCGCCCGTTCAGGACCGATGGCCGTCCGCTTCGCTATGGCTCACCGCAGGCCTGCTCCCCGGGCGTGACGCGCATCAGGTTTTGTGCTGCCTCCGGAATATCGGCCTGCGGCGACCGCGCGGCCAGCAGGTGCAGCATGCAGAGATCGTTGTAGTATTCCGTCTGGGCATCCTGGATCTGCTGCCGCGTCCCGCCGGGCACATGCAGCGCCTTGCCGGCCTCGGCCAACCGCTCGGCCAGCGCAACGGCCTCGCCGGCATGGCGATCGACGAACGCGCCGACAACGATGGTATGGACCGGCGGCGAGGAAGCCGGCTGGGTAGCGGCGACCGGGGCAAATTCCGTCCGGACGTGTCCCTCGGCGGCCAGTTGCCGCATCCCCAGGCCGAAGACAATGAAGATTCCGGTGCAGAACAGGAAACAGAGAAGGCTTTGCAGGGGGCGCACGATCGCTCCTTCAGGTTCGAGAGCCCGTTTCCTGCCTGTCACACTATTGTCTGGATGAACCCATTGCCTGGGTTGCGCTCCATTACCACAGCAACGGAAGAAACGAAACCAAATTCGTCACCACAGGCGCAGGTTCCATGGCGTGCCGCGGCCTGACCCTGGGCATCTGCCTCACCCGTTCCGTCGCCCGGGTGAGGGCAGACGCTTCAAAATCCAGGGCAGTGGGCCTGCTCACAGATCGGGGCGGCGCGCGGGGCTAGGGTCCGCAGGCGAACCCGCACCCGAGAGGAACGATTCGATGCAGATCGACTTGAAGTTCCACAGGATACCGAGACGGGCAAGTCCCGGAGGCGATCAGGTCCAGGCCCGGCCGGCCGCCAGCTTGCCCCACGCTCATGTCGCCGCCGGGCGCCCACCGATCGGCGTCCCATCCGTTACGGGACGGCGCGCCGGCCCGGTGCGACTGCCTTGGGTTCGCCGGGGATTGCGGCCGATCGTCGTCGTGGCGGTCCTGGGCGCTCTCGGCGCGTGCGGCAACCATGCGACGCACGATGCAGGCACCGCGTGCTATCGGGCCCACGAGTATGCGCCCCCTGGTCCACCCGGTGATCCGTGGGGGCCCTATGTTCGCGAGGCGTCCGCTCGTTTCGGGGTGCCCGAGCCATTGATCCGGCAGGTCATACGGAAGGAGTCGGGCGGCCAGGCGACCGTCGTTTCCCGCGCCGGCGCTGGCGGCCTGATGCAACTGATGCCTGCCACCTACGATGCGTTGCGGGCACGCTACAGCCTGGGCTGCGACCGGTTTGATCCGCATGACAACATCCTGGCCGGGACCGCATACCTGCGCGAAATGAAGGACCGCTTCGGCGAGGCGAATTTCCTTGCCGCCTACAACGCCGGTCCCAATCGCCTGGACCAGCACCTGAAGTCCGGCGCTGCGCTGCCCGACGAGACGGATCGCTACACCGCGTCGAACGCTCTGCCGCTGCATCCCGCTGCATCGTTGCCGCGCCCGGTTCCCCTGCCAACAGGGTCCCGGCCAGGGCCGGATGACGGGCGCCCGGGACAACCCGCGGCGGACCGCCGCCCACCGCGCAAGGCTCCGGCCCTGGAAGACATCTAGCTATTACCTGACAGAACTGAAAACGCCAGGTACCGGTCGCCTGCGGCACGTCGCCGCTGCCGTGCGCAGGTCTCGATGCCCCTGCCGCTTGCCAAACGGCAGGGTCGCGACGATCCTGCGTGCATCCAGGCGCGCGAGACAGGACAGCCCCGTCCGGCGCACATCTGCCTCCGCCCTGGCGCAGGCCGACGTGTGCCGTTTCCCGTGCCGCCTGCCGTGAAACGAAGGGGGAACCATGTTGACCATCTACGGCGTCTACCGCTCCCGCGCTTCCCGCCCGGTCTGGCTGGCGTACGAGATCGGCCTGCCGTTCCAGCACGTGCCGGTGATCCAGGCCTACCGGCTGAGCGCGCCGGATGCGGCGGATGCGCCGCTGAACACCCGCTCGCCGGCGTTCCTGCGGGTCAACCCCAACGGCCACATCCCGACGATCGACGACGACGGCCTGGTGCTGCATGAATCCCTGGCGATCAACCTGTACCTGGCGAAGCGCTACGGCGGGGCGCTGGGGCCGGCCAGCGTCGCAGAGGATGGCCAGATGGGCATGTGGGCGCTGTGGGCCGCGACCGAGGTCGAGCCGCATTCGCTGCAGATCCAGTATCACCGCATGAGCTATCCGCCCGCCGAGCGGGACCCGAAGGTCGCCGAGGCCGCTGTGGCGGCGCTGCGCAAGCCGTTCGCCGTGCTGGACCAGAAGCTGGCCGGGTCCGGCTTCCTCGTCGGTGGGCGTTTCACCGTGGCCGACATCAACGTCGCCGAGGTGGTGCGTTACGCAATCGCCGCACCGGAACTGTTCAAGCCCACGCCGGCACTGCGCGGATGGCTGGAGGCCTGCCATGCCCGCCCGGCCTACAAGCGGATGATGACCGAGCGGGAGCGCGAGCCGGCATAGGCACGCCGGTATCGCTGACGTCCGCCCGCTGCCGTGCCGGCTCCGACGGGGCCGGCCGATGGGCTTGCGGGCATCGGGCGCTGTGCAGGGGGCGCAGCGACTGCAACGCGCCGCCACGCTGCAGCGGACCACAAGCAGGTTGCGGGCGTCGCTCCGGGAGGCTGGCCGCCCGGATCGTCATGGCCGGGACAAGCCGGGCGATGACGGGAAGAAGACGAAGGTCGGGTACCGCGTCACCCGGCCGGTTGTAAGCCAGCCGGGTCCACGTTACGCCAGGGTCAGGCGGCCTGGCGCAGCCCCTGGATCTGCGGCGCCTGGGGGGCGCCGATTGGCAGGATGGTGCGGCCATGCGTCTCGTTGATCACCTCGGCCGACGCCAGGTAGAACGCCAGCACTGCAGTGATCAGGCCGCCATAGCCGCCGTACATCTTCAGGTTGGCCATGCCGAACAGATCGCTGGCGGCCAGCAGGAAGAAGGTGATCCACAGCGCGAGGAACACCATCTGCAGCACGCGGTTGGCGGCCATGCTGCCGAACCACATCATCAAGCTGAACACGCCCCACGCGGCCAGCCACCAGCCGACGAACTGCGCCGGCACGCCGGTGTGGAAGAACTGCACGAACAGCGCGAAGGCCCACCAGAACGCGCCGTAAGCGCAGAACGCGACGAAGCCGAAGGTGTTGCCGCGCGGCATTTCCATCAGGCCCGCGGCAAACTGTGCGGTGCCGCCGAAGGCGAACGCGGTGGCCAGCACCATCGGCACGGCTGCACCGCCGAACCAGCCGGCATTGACCATGCTGAGCATCCAGGTGGTCAACGCGAACCCGGTCAGGCCGAGTGGCGCGGGATTGGCTAGTTTCATCCCGAAGGGTCTCCTCAATCTTGAGTTGTAGGTGTCTACCGAGCTTACCACAGCATTGCCAACTCATGACAATGTTTCGTCCGGTCTGTCTTTGATTCAGATCATTGACGACTTCGGCGTTTTCCGCCTGTCGCCATTCCAGCTTGATGTTTGGCAAATACACTGCGGATGCGCCGGCGAAATCGCCACCGCCGACAGGCGCCACCGTCACACCGGCCCGGTGCCACAAAACGCCCGTCGCAGGACCCCGCCCGGCTCCGGTCAACGATCCCAGCGGCCCCGCCGAACGAAAACGCCTGGCGGCAGGCCGGGACGACGCGCGCCCAACACGTGAAAGAAACGAACCGGCCGCGTCCCGCCGAACCCAGCGGGACGCGGTCCGTTCCGCTACGCCTTCAAAATCTTCGCCACCCGGTTCGGCCGCAGCCGGAACGCATCCGGCAGCCCCTTGCCCAGCAGCGGACGCAGGTACAGCCGAAAGGCGTCGGTCACGTCGGTGCCGTTCGGCGCAATGAACTCATCCGGCATCGTCCGCGTCTTGCCGGCCACCGACTCCAGCGGCACCAGCTTGTAGTCGACTGAGTAATAGCCGGTCCGCTCGATCGTGACCGAGCCGTTGGAGTCGCCATACATCGCGTACTGCACCGCCTTCTCGCCGACTTCCCGCGCCTCGCGCTGGTCGACGTCGGAAACGCAGCCGATGAACGAGCGCTGCAGGTAGCCGAAGGTGTCGCCGCGCACGCGGCTGATGCCCAGCTTGGTCTTGACCGCGTCGGTCAGCAGTTCCGCCAGCGCGCCGGTGCCGGAAAGCTGCACGTTGCCATGCGCGTCGCGCTCGATCTCCTTCGCCAGCCTGGTGACAACCGGCTGGCCGGATTCGTCGTGGATGCCTTCCGACACGGCGACGACGCAACGGCCGTACCGATCCATGGCGTTCTTGACGTCGGAGAGGAAGCTTTCCACCCGGAAGGTGCGCTCCGGCAGGTAGATCATGTGCGGCCCGTCGTCGGGGAACTTCTTGCCCAGCGCCGCGGCGGCGGTCAGGAACCCGGCGTGGCGGCCCATGACGACGCCGATATAGACTCCGGGCAGCGAGCGGTTGTCCAGGTTGGCCCCCAGCACCGCCTGCACCACGAACCGCGCCGCCGAGGGGAAGCCCGGCGTATGGTCGTTCAGCACCACGTCGTTGTCGATCGTCTTCGGGATATGCACCACCCGGATCGGGTGATCGGCCTTTCGCGCCTCCTCGGCGACGATGCGCACGGTGTCCGACGAATCATTGCCGCCGATATAGAAGAAATACCGGATGTCGTGCGCCTTCAGGACCTTGAAGATCTCCTGGCAATACTTCAGGTCCGGCTTGTCGCGGGTCGAGCCCAGCGCCGAGGACGGGGTGTCGCCCACCATCTCCAGGTTGTGGGTGGTCTCCTGCGTCAGGTCGACGAAGTCCTCGTCGACGATGCCGCGCACGCCGTGCAGCGCGCCGTAGACCAGGTTGACGTTTCGATGCTTGCGCCCTTCCAGCACGACGCCGACGAGCGACTGGTTGATGACCGCGGTGGGGCCACCGCCTTGAGCCACCAGAACTTTTCCTTGCAGCACAGCATTTGCTCCGCTGATGAGAGGACGTGAAATCGGTTCGGTTCCGCACGGCACTATGCGCACCAACGGTGCAGTCCGTAAAGCCGTCAATGCAACCGCCGGACAGGAAGATCTCAGTCCAGCAATGATTGCCGGGCCGACAGGAACTCCTCCACCGCTGCGACCAGCGCATCGCACGCGGCATCGTCGATGGGCAGCGACAGGGTCATCATGCCCCGGCGCGCCAGCCAGATGCCCTGCGCCAGCATGTCGAAGAAGAACAGTTCCTTCAGTTTCGGATTCGCCGCCGCCGCGGCCTCGGGCGTGGTGACCGGGTCGGGCGTGGCGTGCACCGCCAGCATCGAGCCCAGGCCGGTGAACTGCAGCGGCGCATCGGCGGCGCGGCAGGCGGCGTTCAGCCGGTCCCGCAGCGCGTCGCCGCTTGCGTTCAGCGCCAGGGCCGCCTCTGGCGTATAGACCTCGGTCAGGCCCGCCAGCCCCGCCGCCATGGTCAGCACGTTGTTGTTGAACGTCCCGGCATGCGGCAGCGCGTCACGGCGCCTGGGGTCGAAGCGGTCCATGATCTCGCCGCGGCCGCCGAACGCGCCGAACGACATCCCGCCGCCGACATATTTCCCCAGTGTCGTCAGGTCGGGCTTCACCCCCACGGCCGATTGCAGCCCGCCGGGAGCGAGGCGGGACGTCATCACCTCGTCGAACACCAGCAGCGCGCCGACGCGGGCGGTTTCCTGCCGCAGCATCGCCAGGAAGTCCGGCCGCGCGGGGATGCAGCCGCCGCTGCCGATCATCGGTTCGACGATCACCAGGGCGAGGTCTTCGGTGATCAGGGCGCGGGTCCGCTCACTCTCATTATAGGGTGCCAGCACCGTCTCGATCGGCAGGTTCATCGGCGATCCGCCGCCGGCGAAGCCGAACACCGCGCCGTGGTAGGCGCCGTTGAACGCCATCACCTTGCTTCGGCGGGTGAAAATCCGCCCGAGCGAGATCGCCAGCAGGTTCGCCTCGGTGCCGGAGTTGGTGAAGCGCACCCGCTGCAGGCCGAACCGCTCGCAGACCGCGCGGGCGAAGCGGGCTTCATCCATATTGGAGGCGCCCAGGCTGATGCCCCCCTCCAGCGCCCGGTCGATCGCGGCGCGGATCACCGGATGCGCGTGGCCGTACAGACCGGCGGTGTAGTCGCCCAGGAAATCGACATACTCGTGCCCGTCGGCGTCCCATAGCCGGCAGCCCTCGGCACGCGCCATCGCCAGCGGGAAGGGGGCGTAGTGCAGCACAGTGCGGGTGTTGCCGCCCGGCATGACCGTGACCGCCTCCAGCCAGCGGGCCAGGCTGAGCGGGTTGCGGGCGAGGTAGCGTTCCCTGGCCTCGTCCAGGGCCGCGTCGATCGCGGCGTTGCGCAGACGGGGGTCGCTCATGGCTTCCAGTCTGCTGAATCGGCGGTCCTGTGGCAACCAGGGGCTGGCGAGGCGGCAAGGCCCGCTTTATAGGGTGCGCCGCACTGACTGAAGGACCCGGGCTGATGGACCTGAAAGACCATATCCGCGGGATTCCGGATTTTCCCAAGCCCGGCATCCTGTTCTACGACATCTCCACGCTGCTGCGGGAGGCTGATGCCTGGCAGGTGGCGATGGGCCGCATGGCCCGGGCGGTGCGGGCCTACATGCCGGATTTAGTGGCGGGGATGGAAAGCCGCGGCTTCCTGGTCGCCGCGCCGCTGGCGCTGAAGCTGGGCTGCGGCTTCATCATGATCCGCAAGCGCGGCAAGCTGCCGGGCGACACCATCGGCTACAACTACGCCCTGGAATACGGCGAGGACCGTGTCGAAATCCAGGCCGACGCGGTGCAGCCCGGGCAGCGCGTGGTGGTGGTGGACGACCTGCTGGCGACCGGCGGCACCATGGCGGCCGGCATTGCGCTGCTGCGCCAGGTGGGCGCGGTGGTGCCCGCCGCCGCGACGCTGATCGAGCTGGCGGCGCTGAACGGCCGCGCCAAGCTGGACGTGCCCTGCGAGGCGCTGGTCACCTACGCCGACTAATCCGCGGGACCGCCCCCATCGGCCGGCATTGCCGCCGGCCGTTGCTTCCGCGCCTCCGCCGGGCGCGCGGGACGGCCTGGGTTGGCGGCATCGTTGCAATATCGATCGCACCCCGCGGAAACGCATCGCGACGATCACCGTGCGCGGTCGGCGGAGATTGCGCCGGCCGCGAGCGCTATGCCAATACTGGTGCGGGTTCGAGGCAACCGATCCAGGCCGCCGCCGCGCCGTTTGCCCGCAGCGGCCACAAACAGGGATGACAGACATGGCCAATGACAAGATGCTGGCGCAGATGTCCACCAAGGGCGGCTTCATCGCCGCACTGGACCAGAGCGGCGGCTCGACGCCGGGCGCGCTGCGCCTCTACGGCATACAGGACAGCGCCTACAGCGGCGACGCCGAGATGTTCCGGCTGATGCACGAAATGCGGGTGCGCATCGTCTCCGCCCCCGCCTTCACCGGCGAGAAGGTCATCGGCGCGATCCTGTTCGAACGCACGATGGACGGGGAGGCGCATGGCAAGCAGGTGCCAACGTTCCTCTGGGAAGATCGTGGCGTCGTGCCGTTCCTGAAGGTGGACAAGGGGCTGGAGGCCGAGACCGACGGCGTCAGCCTGATGAAGCCGATTTCCGGCCTGGACGCGCTGCTGGAGCGGGCGGTGAAGCTGGGCGTGTTCGGCACCAAGATGCGCTCGGTCATCAACCTGCCGTCGAAATCGGGCATCGCCGCCATCGTGAAACAGCAGTTCGAGATCGCCGAGCAGATCGGCCGCCACGGGCTGGTGCCGATCATCGAGCCGGAGGTGTCAATCAAGAGCCCGGACAAGAAGGGGGCCGAGGCGATCCTGAAGGACCAGCTGACCCGGCACCTGGACGCCCTGCCGGACAGCCGCAAGGTGATGCTGAAGCTGACGATTCCGACGGAGACCGACCTCTATCTCGGGCTGACGAAACATCCGCGCGTGGTGCGGGTCGTTGCGCTGTCGGGCGGCTATTCACGGGCCGAGGCCTGCAGGCTGCTGGCAAGCAACCACCGCATGATCGCGAGCTTCTCGCGGGCGCTGACCGAGGGGCTGAAGGTGTCGATGAGCGACGCGGAATTCGATGCCGCGCTTGGCGAGTCGATCGACGAGATCTACCGGGCCTCCATCAACAAGGTCTGAGGCGCGGCCGTGACCGCATGAGCCCGGCGCCTGCCGGGCCGTGCGCGGCCGTGACAGGAAGGGCGCGGCGCCGTCGTGGCGGCGCGCCTGATTTCATTCTGGTTTTTTACATGTCCGAGGTTTCGTTTCGTATCAGACCGGCTCGGTCGATTGCTGACATTGAAGCGGCGGTGCGCCTGTTCGAGGCTTATGCCGCCTCACTGGGGATCGATCTCGGTTATCAGGATTTCACCGCTGAGCTGGCGAGCCTGCCCGGGAAATACACCCCGCCGGCCGGCGAGCTTCTGCTGGCGCGGGACCATCATGGCAAGCCGCTGGGATGCGTTGGGCTGCGGCCGCTGGCGCCGGCGGGATGCTGCGAGATGAAGCGGCTCTACGTCGCGCCCCATGCCCGCGGCCATGGCCTGGGCCAGGCGCTGGTTGACGCGATCGTCGCGGCGGCGCTGCGCATCGGCTATCGCGAGATGCGGCTGGATACGCTGCCCACCATGACCGAGGCGATCGCGCTTTACCGCAAGGCGGGGTTTGCGCCGATCGAGCCGTATTACGACACGCCAGTGGCGGGCACGGTGTTCCTGGCGCGGCCGCTCGCCGGCTGAGCGGAGGCTGTGCCGCGGCTTGCTGCTGCGCATTTCCGCGAACCCTTGCCGTTACCCGCGCTCCGCCGCGCCCGGTTGCCGGCCGGGTCACGGCCACGCGGGTTCGTGACGCAGCAACGGCCAGTCAGGCCGATGCCGGAACAGCGCAAAAACTTCGTGTCCCGGGAACGAATACAGTGGGCACACGTTGCCCTCGCACGCTTGCCTGGCAGCCAACAGCATAGGAAATGACAATGGTAACGACTGTAGGAACTGAAACGACTTACCAGGATCTGGTGGAAAACCTTCTGCTGCTCGAGCACGATGCGATCGCCGCCTATGACCAGACGATCGAGCGGCTGACAAACGCGGCCTACAAGCAGAAGGTCGTGTCCTTCAAGGCTGATCACGACCGCCACGTGCAGGAACTGACGCAGCTTGCCACGGCCGCCGGGGCGACAGCGCACCGGGAAGGCGATGTTAAGCAGTTGTTGACGACGGGCAAGGTCGCGCTGGCCAGCATCATGGGCGACGGCGCCATCCTGACTGCCATGCGCACCAACGAAGAGGATACCGTGACGGCGTACGAACGGGCCTCTCGCCACGCAGAAGCACCGCAGGATGCGCGGCGGATTTTTGAGCGGGCGCATGCCGACGAACTGCGCCACCGCGAGTGGATGTCGAACCCGGCATAGGCATCCCGGCGCAACCTGCCGTAGTCCGGCGGGCCCGGCCCCAGCCAGGCCGCCGCGATCGGATTTTATGATGGGGGCAACGACTGGTTCGGTGTCAGCTGGTTCCGGCTGGGTGACCCGTTCATCGTCCGGGACTGCCGAAGGAAGCCATCGGGATGTAACCGGACAATAAACGCTGCGGCACGGCCCTGCCGGTCCGAACTGCGTGCATCTATGCTGCGACGTGCAACGCCTGTTCGCTGAGGAAACGGACTGGCACACGTCGCGTGTCCTGCTGCCCGCGCTGCGCATGGCCTGCGCGCACCCGGCGCAGACGATCTGTACCCGGTTCATCCCGGCCGCCCGCGCTGGTGAGGGCCACGGCAGCTGGCGCCGCCGGCCGAGGTGATCGACAAGTACGTCTACTCGCCCTGGGTCGAGACCACATTGCAGGATCGGCTTCGGCAGCGGGGCACCTTGTCGGCGCCGCGATGGTGGCGCCGGGTGCCGATCACATGGCGCATCTGCTTGCCTGGGCGATCGAGCAGGGACAGACGGCGCGCGACCTGTTGCGCCTGCCGTTCTATCACCCGACGCCGGAGGAGGGACTGAAACCGGCGCTGCGCGACATCTGCCGCCAGGTTCATGCCGAGACTCCGGCTGACCAGGGCGAAGGATTTCCGCCCGGCGCGTGACACCCGCGCGGGCGGATGGAGCTGTCCGTTCCGAATTCAATATTATGGCCGGCGTTGCCGAAACGGCATAGTGCGCCGCCGCGTTCGCTTCGATCATCCGGCCATGCGAGGAACCAGTACAGCATGATGCCGCGCCCGCTTCCGGCCGCCCCCGCCAGCGCCGTCCGGCGGCCTGCGCGCCGGGCCTCCGTCGCCCTGGCGATCCTGCTGCTGGCCGGATGCAGCGGGCCCGTTCGCATCGTCAAACTGGACCAGCAGGACGCTTATAACTGGCTGAACCGCAGCGCGCTGACCGGCGACCGCTTGAGCGAGACGACGCGGACCGTGCTGCGGCGGCACAACCTGTCGCAGAGTTATGCCTATTACCCATCAGAAACCATCGCCGTGCTGCACGCCGAAGTCGTTGGCCATCCGGACGCCTGGAGCGACCTGTTCGCGCTGGCTGAACTCAGCTACGCGACCGCGGAGAAGGAGCAGTCGCCGGCACGCTATCTGGCCGCGGCGATCTATGCCTATGCGTTTCTGTTCCCTGAACCCGGCGGCGAACGGCCGAATCCGTACGATCCCCGGTTCCGCCAGGCCTGCGACCTGTACAACATGGCACTGACGATGGCGCTGTCGCCTCCGGGCGGCGGCGAGGTGTCCGCCCGGCCGGGGGGTTACCACCTGCCGTTCGGAACGATCGACATCGCCATGGACCAGGACAGGCTGGAATGGGGCGGACGGAAACTGGGTGGTTTCATACCGACCGGAACGACCAAGGTGATCGGCCTGCGGAACCAGTATCACAGGCCCGGCATCGGCGCCGCGGTGGCCGCGCAGGTCATTCGCTCCGATTCAGCGGTGCGCGGCATGCAGGTCGCGCCCCGGCTGCGGATTCCGGCAAGCTTCGTGCTGACGATTCCCGCGCCGCGCCGGCAGCTTGCGAGCGGGTCATTGCACGGGACGCTGGCGGTCTATGACATTTTCGATTCCGCTTCCGTTGCGATCGACAACCAGCCGGTGCCGATCGAGTATGACCAGACCGCGGCCCGGGTGATCAGCCTGGGCCAGACGCCGATCCTGCGCAACGAAATCAACGCCTTCCTTTACGGCGACCTGCTGAACACCAGCCCGCGGCTGGTCGGCCTGGAGCCGCACCGCAAGGGCCGCATGCCGGTTGTCCTGATCCACGGCACCGCCTCCAGCAACGTGCGGTGGGCGGACATGATCAATGATCTGCTGGAGGATCCGCAGATCCGCGCGCATTACGAGTTCTGGGCGTTCACCTATGCCAGCGGCGCGCCGATCCCGTATTCGGCGCTGACGCTGCGCGACACTTTGCGGCAGGCGCTGGCGGCGCTGGGCGGCAAGGCCAGCGATCCGGCGCTCGGGCACATGGTGCTGATCGGGCATAGCCAGGGCGGGCTGCTGGCGAAGATGCTGGTCATCGATCCCGGAGACGCATTGTTCCGCAAACTCAGCAAGCGTCCGCTCGACCAGTTGAAGCTGGACGAGGAGTCCCGGACGCTGCTGCGGCGCGGACTGTTCCCGACGCCGATGCCGGAAGTCGAGCGGGTGATTTTCATCGCGACACCGCAACGGGGAAGCTACGTGGCCGCGTTTTCGGCGGCGCGTCTGGTGGCGCGGCTGGTGACGCTGCCGCTGGCGGTGACCAAGGCGGGCGCCAGCATCGTAACCGGCAACGCCGACGCGCTGACATTCGATCCATCCAGGTTCCGCGTCGGCAGCATCTACGGGATGTCGCCGGGCAACCCGTTCATCAAGGCGCTGGCGGATACGCCGGTGGCGCCCGGGATACATGCCCACTCGATCATTGCGGTCCAGGGCAACGGGCCGGCGGAGTCCGGCGACGACGGCGTGGTGAAGTACAAGAGCGCCCATATCGGCGGGGTGGATTCCGAGCTGGTCGTCCGCTCGGGGCATTCCACTCAGTCGAATCCGGTCACGATCGCCGAGGTGCGGCGGATTCTGCTGGTGCAACTGGCGGCTGACTGCCCGGCGCTGGGGTGCGCCGGTGCCGTGACTGTGGCGCAATGAAGCGGCCGATGCGGCGTGGGTTGAACGCGGTCCTTGCCGCGCTGGCCGTCGCCGGGGGGGTGTGGGGCGCGTTGGCGCTGTATTTCGGGTTGCGCGCCCCGCCGCCGGTCCCGGACGTGCTGGCCGCCGGATTCGCGCTGACCATGGCGGCGTGCCTGCTGGGCCTGCCGGGCTGGCGCCGGTGGGCCGCCGCCGCGGGCCTGTTCGCCCTTGTGCTGGCATGGTGGGCCAGCCTGACGCCATCGAACGACCGCGTTTGGGAGCCGGAATACAGCCGGACCGCGTCGGCGAGCCGCGACGGCGATACGATCCGGCTCCATAACATCAGGAACGCGGCGTGGTTGCCGGACGGCACGCTCCGGCCGCACTATCATGACGCGGATTTCCGGTTGAGCCAGCTGAATGAGGTCGATCTGGTCTGTTCCTACTGGGCCGGCGACGCCATCGCCCACGTCTTCCTGTCGTTTGGCTTCCGCGATGGCCAACATCTGGCGGTTTCGGTCGAAACCAGGCGCGAGCGTGGCAAGCCCTGGTCCGCCCTGGCCGGCTTCTTCCGTCGCTACGAGCTGATCTACGTCGTCGCCGATGAGCGGGACCTGATCGGCGCGCGCACCGACGCCAGGCGCGAGCGGGTGTACCTGTACCGCCTGCGGGCCACGCCGGCCGAACAGCGCGCCCTGTTCCTGAGCTACGTCGACCGCATCCATACGCTCGCGGAAAGGCCCGAATTCTACAACACGTTGCTGAACAACTGCACGACCAACGTGGTGGACCGCGCCAACGCAGCGGCGCGGGTCATCCCGTATAGCTGGATGCTCCTGTTCAGCGGCCATGCAGACCGTTACGCTTACGACTTGGGGCGGATGGACAGCGATCTGCCATTCGATGCCCTGAAACGCGCCAGCCTGATCCATCGCCCGGACGATGCGGTGCAGGACGCCGATTTCTCCCGCGAAATCCGCCGCGGATTGCCATGAGCGGATCGTGTCTTCTGCCCGATAGTTGAACCGATCGCGAGGCGTGGCGGCCAAACCACGCGCGCCGCGCCGCGTTCCGCCTGCGAGCGAAAGGCGGGCGCAATGAAACGCGTGGAAGGAACAGTGCTGTTCACCCAGGAAAGCCGGTTCATGCTGGAGACGGACGCCGGCGAGCGGCATCTGTTCATCCTGTCGCACAAGGCCTCGGCCGAGGCGCAGCAACTGCCGCCGTTGCAGCATCGGCAGGCGCGCGTGCGCGTCACTTATGACAACGATCCGGCCATCATCGGCTACGCCGCCCATGCCATCGATGTGCTGCCGGAACAGCGTCGCGGCCAGGGGGCGCGGCAATGGGCGCGGCAATGATCGCCGGCCTGCCGCTGAGCAACCGGGTCCGGGACTATCCGGAATCGGAATTCCGCCATCCGCTGCCGCATGAAGCGGAACTGACCGCCGGCGTTCGTATCGAGCCCGGAAGGTCGTACGGGTTCTTCACCGACACCACGGTCTGCATCGGCTGCAAGGCCTGCGAGGTGGCCTGCAAGGAATGGAACAACCTGCCCGCCGACAACCTGGGACTGACCGGCGACAGCTACGACAACACCGGCCATCTTTCGGCCAACACCTGGCGTCACGTCGCGTTCATCGAGCAGATGGCCGACAGGCCGACGGAGATGCGCCCGTTCCAGAGCAACTGGTTGATGATGAGCGATGTTTGCAAGCATTGCCACAACCCGCCCTGCATGGAGGCATGCCCGACCGGCGCGCTGTTCAAGACCGAATTCGATACGGTGGTCGTGCAGCAGGATATCTGCAACGGCTGCGGCTATTGCGTGCCGGCGTGTCCGTTCGGGGTGGTGGACCTCAATCCACTCGACGGCAAGGCGCATAAATGCACGTTGTGCTACGATCGCCTGAAGGGCGGCCTGGAGCCGGCTTGTGCCAAGTCCTGTCCCACCGATTCGATTCAGTTCGGTGAGGTCGCGGATCTGCAGCAGCGCGCGGCGAAACGCCTGGAGCATCTGCATGCGGTAGGCGTTCCGTCAGCGTATCTGTATGGCGCGCCGGACGGACCGGGCGCGACAGGCGGGCTGAAGTATCTCAACGCCTTCTTCCTGCTGACCGACCGGCCGGAGGTTTACAACTTGCCGGAAGCGCCAACGCGTCCGTCGGACCGCGTCGCGCCGAGCCTTTTGAGCGGCCTTGCCGCCGTTGCAGGCCTGGCTGTTGCCGCTGTAGCGCTGTTTTCCCGACGCGATTGAGCCCTGGGGAGCGAGACCCGCATGAACTTCATTCCCTTGCCTTCGCCTAGCGCTGCCCGGCCGGTGTCGGACGCCTATGACGGCACGACGTATTACGGACGGCCGGCCCTGAAGCCGGCGCCGTTCGAGAATTCAGTGGTGGGAAGCTACATTTTTCTTGCCGGGTTGTGCGGCGTGGCGCAGGTGATTGCAACCGTTGCCGATGTGGCCAGGGCGCCGCGGCGCGAGGGGCTGGTGCGCCGTGGACGCTTGCTGTCGATGCTGGCGCCGACGCTTGGCTCGGTCCTGTTGGTCTATGACCTGCACACGCCAAAACGTTTCTACAACATGCTGCGGATCGCCAGGCCGACGTCGCCGATGTCGATCGGTACGTGGATTCTGATGGGATTTTCCATCTTCAGCGGTGCAACCGCCGCAGCGCAGGTCGCGGCCGATTGGGTGAGGCCGGGCTGGGCGCGGCTGCTGCATGGGATCGCCCGGACTACCCAGGTTCCTGCCGCGGTGGCCGGCGCGGGACTGGGCACCTATACCGCTTCGCTGCTGTCGTCCACCAGCACGCCGCTTTGGGCGGCCGCGCCGAAATCCCTGGCCGTGCAGTTCGGCAGTTCATCCATGGCATCCGGTGCCGCCGCGCTGGCGATGGCGGAACGGCACGCCGGCAGCAGGAGCCTGGCGCGCAAGCTGGATACGCTGGCACTGGCGGCGCTGGCGGTGGAACTGGGCGCGTCGGTGGTTTCCGAGGCAACGTACCGGACCCGGGGGATCTCGGCGGCGGAGGATGCCGCGGCGGATACCCGGACGATCGCGCAGATCGGCACGATCGCGCCGTTTGCGCTGCAAATGCTCGCGGGAAAAGGCAAGCGCAGCGCGGGAATATTGAGTGACCTGGCTTCGCTGGCGATCCTCGCCGGCAGCTTCTGCCTGCGCACGGGAGTGATGGAAGCCGGCGACGAATCCGCCCGGCGGCCACAAGACTATTTCCGTTTCGCCAAGCCGGGCAACCTGCCGAAGTAAGTTTGCCGGGATATGGTCTGGGCACCGGCGGGAGGCGATGCCCGCCGCTTGCACTCGCTCAGTCCTCCGCTATCAGCGAGGCGAAACGTTCGCGCGCCTTTTCCAGCGGCTCCCATTTCGGTCCGCCGATGGGATAGTGCGTGCCGTACACGACGCTGATGACACTGTTGAGCTGGTTCATGCGCTCGACGTCCTTCTGTGCAGGCGCGGCATTTCCCGTCTGGTGGAGCAGCGCACCGCGATAGGCGCACAACGCGATCGTAGCGGCTGAGAAATCATGTCCGATGCGATCGGGCTTGTCCGCAAGCAGCTTGTCGATTCGCCGCAGCACCTCCTGTCCCGACGGCGCCTTGACCGGTGGGGTCTTCGGCATGGGCTGACTTGCGGAGCCACCCAGCCGCCCTTTGCGCAGATTGCAGGTCAGCGCCTTGGTGCTGTGGATGCTGGTGTTGGCGTCGCCGAAAATCGCCAGAAGCACGTTGGCGATATCGCCCCGGGCATAGCCTTCCCAGCCGAACACCCAGGGCATGCCGATCTGATAGACCGTGCGGCCATCAATGGTGAACGGGCGCAGGCGGTCAGTGATCATCGCCTTCACCTCGATCTCGCCCCGCAACGTGGACAGCACCACCCAGTCGAGCTGCGCGACCCCTTTTTCCTGCGCCAGTTCCGGCGGAACTTCCACGAAGGCCTCCGGCTGCAGCTCAGCCGTGTGCGGCATTGCCCGCGTGGAGAGGCCGCCGCAATGCAGTTCCGTCAGCCGATAGGTGGTGAACACATAAGGAAACCGAGGGTCCGCCGGTGCATGGTATTCGTTGCCGGGCCGCGGCCACGTCTTCGTTGCCGGATCGACCTGGCGCTTGTACAGCGGATTGGCGATCGGGCTTTCCATCGGCTCGTAATGAACCGGCAGCGGACCGTCTTTCAGGCCCGACGGCACGAAGATCTGTGACCGGCCATGCGGCACCATAATGAACGGATCCGTCCCAGCCAGAGCCTCCATTCCCTGCGGGTTCTTCGACCAGTCCGGCCGGTACCCGGGGGGCTTGGTTTCGACGAAGTCCGGGACATCATTGCCGTCCCACTTGCCCTCGGCGTCGTTCCACCAGACCAGCCGCTTGGCCTCCGACCATGGACGACCTTCGGGATCCGCCGAGGCGCGGTTGTACATCTCCCGCCTGTTCGACGGCCAGGCGAAACCCCAACCCCGGTGGTTCGTTTCCATGCCGATAGCGTCTGGCTGACGTGCCCGCGCCTGGTTATGGTCGGCGCTTGGCGTGATGCCGGCATATAGCCATCCGCCGCAGGCGGTGGACCCGTCGTCCTTCAGTTCCTGAAAGCTGGCGACAAGCTTTTTGTCCGCCCACGTGCAGCCGTTGATTTCCTGCAGCACCTGCAGCGCATCCGGCTCCTGCTGCTTGCCTCTCAGCCGATAATCCCAGGTCAGCGCCTGGATCGGCCTGTCCCTCGCTTCGGTGCTGTCGGCGTACAGCTGTTTCAGCCGGTTGCCCAGATGCACCATGAACCAAAGGTCGGAGCGGTTGTCGCCCACTGGTTCCAGGATCTTGTCGTGCCACTGCACCAGGCGGCCGGTGTTGGTCAGCGTGCCGTCCTTTTCGGCCGGCGCGCAGGCCGGCAGCAGGAATATTTCGGTACTGATGTCCTCTGGACGCAGTTCACCACGCTGCACCAGACGCCCCTTCTTCCAGAAGCTTGCTGTTTCCGTCTCGAAGCTGTCGCGCACGACCAGCCACTCCAGCTTCGCAAGGCCGCGTTCTATCAGGTCGGAATTGACCGAGCCCACCACCGGATTCTGCCCGAACACGAACATGCCGCGCGTGACCCCGTCACAGGTAGCCAGGGAAATCGGCAATTGCGAATGATCGCCTGTCAGTTTCGGTAAGTATGAGAAGCAGAATTCGTTATCCGGCGTGGCATTGTCGCCGTACCAGGCTTTCAGCAGGCTGACGAAGTATTTCGGGAAATTGTGCCACCAGCCGGTCGGAACTGTTTCGGCTTCCAGCAGGTCCTTCAGGCTGTGATGCGGTTTGTGCGCATTCGGCTGTGGCAGATACGTCGGCAGCATGTTGTACAGTGTCGGGATATCCGTGCTGCCCTGGATGCTGCAATGGCCGCGCAGCGCCATGATCCCGCCACCCGGCCGCCCCATGTTGCCCAGCAGGGACTGTATGATGCAGCAGGCGCGGATGATCTGCACGCCGGTTTCATGATGTGTCCAGCCGACAGCGTAACAGAACGAGCTCGTTCTGTCACGGCCTGAATTGCTCGTCAGCGCCTCGCAGACTCGCAGGAATGTATCCCTGGGGCAGCCGGTGATCCGCTCGACGGCCTCGGGCGTGTAGCGCTCATAGTGGCGCTTCAGGATCTGATAGACGCAGTTCGGATCGTGGAGAGTCGGATCCTCCGGCGGTGGATGATGGCTCTTGCGCGCGCCGAACAACGTTTCGGTGGTGCTGGTATGATGCCCGGCATGGTGTTCGGCCAGAGGCGAGGGCTCCGGCTCGCCGGCCGGCTGCCAATTTTCTACGTTGTAGCATCCGTCCTTGTCCCGGAAGCCGGAGAAATAGCCTTCCAGGTCCTCGGGTCCCTTGTACTTGTAAGTGATGACCGCCGCGATGTTGGTGTACGCCATCACCCACTCACGGAACCATAGGTCGTCGGCCAGAATGTACCGTATGATACCACCCAGGAAAGCGATATCAGTCCCCGACCGGATCGGCGCGTAAGTGTCCGATAACGCCGAGGTGCGCGTGAACCGCGGATCGACATGGATAATCGTCGCGCCACGCTGCTTGGCCTGCGTAACGAACCGGAACCCGACCGGATGGTTCTCCGCCATGTTGGAGCCCATGATGACGATGCAGTCCGCATGCGCCAGGCTCCAGAGCTGCATTGTCGCCGCACCGCGTCCAAAGGAGGCACCCAGACTGGGGACCGACGCGGAGTGTCAAATTCGCGCCTGGTTCTCGATCCCCACCATCCCCAGGCCGCCGCCGAAGAATTTCTTGATGAGGTAGTTCTCTTCGTTATCCATCGTGGCACCGCCGATGGAGGCGATGCCCAACGTGTGGTTGACCGCCGAGCCATCGGGCAGAGTATGGGTGAACGTCTCATCGCGCGTCCGCTTCGTGATCTGCGCGATTCGTTCCATCGCCCAGTCGAGCGGCTTCCGTTCCCATTTTGTCGAATGCGGCGCGCGATATTGCACGTAATTCAACCGTAGCGGGCTGGTCAGCAGGCCGAGGGTGCCGGCGCCTTTGGGGCAAAGCGTGCCCTGGTTGATCGGGCTCCGCGGGTCGCCTTCGACGTGAATCGGCCGGCCCTTCTTCGCATAGACAAGCTGGGAACAGCCTACGGCACAGAACGGACAAATGCTGGTGCCGACCGTGTCGGCATCCTCAAGCCGGGGACGCAACGTCTTCGACTGGGTGCTCTGGGCGGCGGTGGAGTAGGGGCTTTCGCCGGCAAACTGCCTCGGCAAGGACCAGTCGTTCATAAAACCCTGGACACGATCGGCAATCTTTCGGCGCATGCGAGGCATCGGCTGGTCTCCTTCGCTTCGCCAACGCCGCGCTGCGCCAGTGGTTTCAGCAGCGCTCGACTATTGAGCGTGTCCGCCAACGAAACTGCGACGTGACCGAATGGCTGAGCGGTTACGGAAAGCTCGGCGTCAAAATCAGCGCCTCGGCATGTCGTTGCAAAACCGGCGGTGGATTTTGTCGCCGCTAGAAGGCGTTGTCATCCCACCACACCGGATTCGCCGCGCCCGTGCGATTAGCCCGCGAATCGTAAGGCGGCTGAACGGGAGCCCAGACCCCGACCGGCAGTTGGCCAATGTTGAACAAGGGCCGCGGAGCGCCGGCTATGGGGGGAGGCGCGGTATATGGCGCCATCAACGACTCACTGGCCGTCGGCGCCGTTTCCCGGGCAGGATTGGATTGGGCCAATGCCGCGGATGACAACACCATGGCCGTGCCGAGCGTCAGTGCGAAGATCGCCTTCATCGTCGTCCTCCGAGTCCTGATCTGTGATGCGTGCGCCACAGCGAAGACCAAAACTGCCGCACTCACCGGCTCTGATATGATATTGTGATGGGGAGCTTTATGACCCAGGTCACCCACGGATCATTTTAATAATATCAACTTAGCTTGAAGGACGGCGATTACAGCGTCACGACCGTCAGATCTGCCCAACTGCGAGAGCCTGTCTGGATGGTTGGCAGGGCGGCCACTGGGATGCGCGGCTATACGTGCAACAAAGCGTATGGTCGGCCGGTCGGCTTTTCAATATGATGTGCAACGTTAAAAACTGGCATCCCGCCTGGGGTCTTGCCCTCGTAACGGCCGCGGTGCGCGTGGCCGTGCAGCACCGCGTTCACCCTGAACCGGTCAATCGTCTTGGCCAGGCGCGAACACCCCAGGAACGGGAAAAATTTCCGGCGGTTCACACCGGATCGTTTCGGAAATTGGTGCGTAATGAAGCACCACGACGGTGCGCTGCGTTGGCGTCCGCCGCATCGCGTTTTCCAGCGACAGCGCTTCCTGCACCGTTTCAGCGACGAACTGCTTGATCGCCGGTTCGCCGAACGAGCCCAGCATGCGCGTGCCGAAGCCACCGGCAAATCCCTTGATGCCGACGAAGCCGACGCCATCAATGATGCAGGATTGGCCTTCCAGCAGGTGCACGCCGGCACGGCGAACGATTGCCCGCACCTCATCGACGTGGCCGCATTCGTAATCATGATTGCCCAGCACCGCCACCACCGGGATGGTGCAGGAACGCAGGCTGTCCGCCAGCAAGCATGCCTCGGCCGGGTCCTTGGTCGGACGCCGAATTCCGGTATAGCAACAAAGCGCATAGGTGCCGCCAACGAGGAACGGCAGGCCGCGTAGAACGCCTCGGCGGCCGGCGGGGCGAGCGGGCCGGCCTGCTGCGCCTCGATCGTCATGTTTCACCGTGGGCATGCATGGCGCCATAACACGGCGCGGCCGGGATGGTTTCGCGCCCGTCGGATTGCGGCCTCCGTTATTGACAACTGAAACGGCTGCGACCAATGGCGGCGTCCGCCGCTGCCAGCATCGCATCGGCCGAAGGAGATGACGCAATGGCCGCCGGGCGCGAAACGGAACCTGTCATCGAACGCATCGAAGCACGGCTTGAGCGGATGGATCTGCCGCTCGAGGCAGCGTTGAAACAGGCTGGGCTGCCAACGGATTTTCTCGACAGGCTGCGCGCTGGCAAAATGCCGATCCCGCGCGGGCGGCGCCTGGTGAAGCTTGCCGAGGCGCTGGGAACATCGGTATCCTATCTTGTCGGCCTGGATCCGGATGTTCCGCCGCCCCAGGAATTGCTGGAGGAGGAGCAGGGTTCGTTCGGCCTTTTGGCCGGTGACGAGGAGGCACTGCTGGGGGCGTATCGCCGCCTGGATGTACCGTCACGTGCTGCCGCGCTGCACGTGCTGCTCAAAATGGCGGGTCCGGAACCGGAGCCTGATGTCAAAAGGACGTCCCGTCGCAAGGACTGAAAAAAGCGGGACGTGCCGGCCATGTCGGATCGCCCGTCATGGGTCATGCTCGTCGCAGTCAGCCTATACCTGCTATAACTGAGTCGATGGAATGTTTGGCGATAAAAGTGTCGAATTGACCAGCAGGCTTGTGCCCAAAGCATTGGTCCATCCAGGATGGGGAGACGTCATGGAAGCTGATTCAGCAACGACCAACTGGATCGGCAACCTGACGCCGATCGGCGCCTCGGACTGGACATATGATCGGGCGCGCCATTTGCTTGATCGCGCCGGCTTCGGCGGCACGCCGGACGATATCACCCGGCTGTACAGGATGGGGCCCGAGGCCGCGGTCGCTTTCCTGGTCGATCTGCCGCCGAACGATGATCCGAAGCTGGCGGCGTTCGACGAGTCGCCGATCTACGATCCAACATTGCGCAATTTTCCGCCAACGCGGCCGACAGCCACGCGGCTGGCGGCGAAGGCCGGCTCGGCAATGGGCGTCAGCGTCAAGCCATCAGGAGATCGGCGTTTGCAGCCGGTGGTTGACCGCTTCTTCTACTGGCTGCGTGCGAGCAGCCTGGAGACGAAGCGGCTGGCGCACTGGTGGGCCGAATGCATGCTGCTGAGCGATCAGCCGCTACGTGAGAAAATGGCGCTGTTCTGGCACGGTCATTTCGCGACCGGCGCGGACAAGGTGCGCGACTATCGCAAGATGAAGGTGCAACTCGCGCTGCTGCGCGCCCAGGGCACCGGCAATTTCCGCACTCTGCTGGTGGGCGTGGCGAAGGATCCGGCGATGCTGGTGTTCCTGGATGCCGGCCGCAACGTCAAAGGCGCGCCCAATGAGAATTTCGGCCGTGAGGTCATGGAGCTGTTCACCATGGGCGTCGGCAACTACACCGAGCAGGATGTGCGCGAGGGCGCGCGTGCTTTCACCGGCTGGATCGACGACGACCTGATCTTCGGCTTCGACGCCAGCAAGCACGACGCCGGCATGAAGACGTTCCTTGGTCATACTGGTCCGTTCGACGGCGTCGCAGTGCTGGATATCATCCTAGAGCAGCCGGTGACGTCGGTTTTCATCGCCAGCAAGATGTATCGTTTCCTGGTGAACGAGGATCCCTCGCCGGATCTGCAGCAGCGGCTCGGCGCGGTGCTGCGCGACGGCAACTATGAGATACGGCCGTTCCTGCGGACGCTGTTCCTGTCGCGGGATTTCTACAGCGTCGCCAGCATGGGCGCGCAGATCAAGGGGCCGGTGGAGCTGATCGTATCGACCTACCGCCAGCTGGGCCTGACGGCGTTGCCGGGCATCCCGGACATCAACAGCGCCAGTGACGCGCTTGGGCAGGTGCTGCTGAATCCGCCGACGGTGGCGGGCTGGGCGCAGGGCCGCGCCTGGATCACGCCGGCGACCCTGATCGAGCGCGGCAATTTCGCGCGGGACGTGCTGTTCCCGGACCAGATCGATTTCACCGACCCGAATCTCGATCCGGGGGCGCAGATCCGCGAGGTCAACGCCCGTATCCTGCGCGGCATGAACGTTGCCGCCGCAACGACCGAGGAAGCGCCTGGCGGCAGCGCGATGATGGGCGAGCGGGCGATGGCCAATGTCGAGGCGAGGCAGGAGGAGTTCAACACCCGCCTGGGCAGCCTGCACGGCTGGCAGCAGGCAGTGCGCAAGGTAAAGCCGATCGTTCGGGCGCCGGCACAGTTCAGCCTGGCCGAGATCGTGTTGCAGGCCGAGGCGCGCACCACCGCCGATGCGGTCGACGTGCTGCTGGTGCGGTTCCTCGGCGTGCCGGTCGACGATGGCGCGCGGGCAACGCTGATTGCGTTCCTTGATGCACAGCTTGGCACCTCGGATATCGCGCAGGCGCAGACCTATCTCGAGGAGCCGCTGCGGCTGACCACGCACCTGATCATGAGCAGGCCGGAGTACCAGCTCGTCTGACGAAACGGGAGAGGAACGGATATGGTTGCACCCCATGAACATCGCGGCGGCCCGGCGCGGCGGGACATCCTGCGCGGCGCTCTGTTCGGCTCCGGCGTGGCGCTACTGGGCAATTCGGCGACCCCGGTGGTGCTGAGTTCCCCCGCGCGGGCCGCAACGCCAGCGGCGAACGAACGGATTCTGGTGGTGGTCGAGCTGTCCGGCGCCAACGACGGGCTGAACACGGTGGTTCCCTATGGCGACGATGCCTACTACCGGGCGCGACCGAAGCTCGGACTGCCGGCCAGGAACCTGCGCAGAATTGACGATCATTTCGGTTTCCAGCCGCGCATGGCCGGGTTCGAGCGCCTGTACAAGGACGGCCAGATGGCGATCGTCCATGGCGTCGGCTACGATCATCCGTCGTTCTCGCATTTCACTTCGATGTCGTACTGGCACACCGGCGCACCGAACAGCGGCGATGCCTATGGCTGGCTCGGTCGGCTGGCGGATGCGATCGATACAACCGGCAACGGTGATTTCCTGGTGGACATCCAGTCGGGCCAGTCGCTGGCGGTGCGGGCGCAGCACCACGTGCCGCTGGTGTTCGACGATCCGGCGCATTTCAGCCGCGGCGCGTTCTACGACGAGCAGGTGGCGATGCGGAGCCTGTCGCCCGGCGGCAAGCCGCGCAATGCGAGCGAGGCATTCCTGTTCCAGGTGGCGCACAGCGCGCAGACGGCCGAGCAGCGGGTGCACGAGGCTTGCAGCGCCTACCGCACGCCGATCGATTACGGCCTGGTGCGGTTCGGGCTGGAGCGCGTCGCAGCTTTGGTTGCCGCCGGCTTCGCGACGCGGATCTACTACGTATCGTATCCGCGCAACGCCTTCGATACGCACGTGTACCAGGCTGACACGCATGCCCGTTTGCTGATGTACGTCTCCGACCACATCGCCGGGTTCATGCAGGACATGCAGCGGCTGGGGCGGGCCGGCGACGTTACGGTGATGGTGTTCAGCGAGTTCGGACGGCGGGTGGCGGAGAACGCCAACCTGGGCACCGACCACGGCACGGCGGCGCCGGTATTCGTCATCGGCGCCCCGGTGCGCGGAGGCCATTACGGAGAAGTTCCGAGCCTGACCGATCTTGACGACGGCAACCTGAAGTTCACCACCGATTTCCGCCGCGTGTACGCGACGATGATTACGCAGTGGATGGGGTGCCCGGACGCGACGGCGGTGTTGCGGCAGGACATGGCGCCGCTCGGCATCATGGGCGCCTAGCGCCTCGGCATGGTCTATTGATGGTTCCAGACCTCTGCGGCCGGCCCACTTCCGGTGGATCGAATACCTGCGGTGCGGCCTCCGTCCACGCGGTGATCGCATTTTTGCACAGGCACGGTAACAAGCCGGCTTGCCTTTCCGGCGTTCGTCCACGTAGCCTGCATCGTCAAAGCAAGGCGCGGGGGCAACGATGGGAAACGGGCGTCTGTGCGCAGTCATCATCAGCATACTTGTTGCTTTATCGTTACTTAATGCCGCATCCCTGAGGGCACAGACCCCCGCTTGGCCGCACACCCTCACCCTCGACGGGGCCAGCGTCGTCGTTTATCAGCCGCAGGCCATCGAATGGCCCAGCCATGAGACGCTGACCACGCGCGAGGCCATCGCCATCACCTTGCCGGGCGAGAAAAGTCCCGTTCTGGGCACGACCGAAATTTCATTCTCTACCCACACCGACGCCGCCACGGACGAGGTCATCCTGACCGACCCGCAGCTGATCGCTTCGCATTTCCCGGCCTTGGACACCGGGCAGGCGGCGCGGCTCGAGGCGCGGATCAGGAATGCCTTGCCGGGCATCCGCGCCCGTCCGGTGTCGCTGCAGACTGTGCTGCTCAGTCTGAAGCAGACGGCGAAACCGGACAATGTCGCCGTCGACAACACGCCGCCCGTCATTTTCTACAGCGCCCGGCCGGCCATCCTGGTGATGTTCGACGGCGAACCGGTGATGGCGCCAATCGGCCAGACGGGCTTGACCTTCGCGGTGAACACAAACTGGGACGTGTTCTCCGAAGGCCGGCATTGGTACCTGCTGGCCCACGGAACCTGGCTGGCTGCGGACGCTTACACCGGGCCCTATGTGCCGGTTACGAAACTGCCAGCGGCATTCTCCACCATTCCGGCGGACGAGAATTTCGCTGCCGTCCGCAAGGCAATTCCACCGCCGCATAACTCCACGATCGCACCGGCGGTGTTCGTCAGCACCAGGCCATCGGAGATCATCATAACCGACGGGCCGCCGCAGTTCGTGCCGGTCTCGGGAACCGGCCTGCAGGTGGTCAGGAACACGCACAACACGCTTTTCTTCCAGCCATCGGACGGCAAATTCTTCCTGCTGACGTCCGGCCGCTGGTTCGCCTCGCACGGCCTGGACGGACCCTGGCGTTTCGCCAGCAACGACTTGCCGCCGGATTTCGGGCTGATCCCGCCAAACGGACCACAGGGAGCGGTGCTGGCCTCGGTGCCGGGCACCAGCCAGGCGCAGCTTGCGGTGCTGCAGGCGCAGGTGCCGCGCCAAGCCACGCTGAAGAAGGACAGCGCGAAGCTGAACGTGGTCTATGCCGGGCCGCCACAATTCAAGCCAATTCCTGGCGCACCGATGACCTATGCCGTCAACACGTCGTATGAGGTGATCGGGACCGCCGGGGCATATTACGTCTGTTACCAGGGCGCCTGGTTCACCGGCCCGTCGCCAATGGGTCCCTGGGTGCTGGCGACCAGCGTGCCGCCGGTGATCTATACTGTTCCACCCAGCAGCCCGCTGTACAACGTGACCTATGTCAAAGTCTATGGCGCGACGCCCGCGGCCGTCACCTATGGCTACACCGCCGGCTACCTGATGGGCTTCGTTTCGGCAGGCGTCATGGTCTATGGTACCGGCTATTATTATCCACCGGTGGTACTGCCCGGCCGGGTACCAATCTATTACTCATACCCAATGTCCTATGTGGGGAACCTGGCTTACAACCCGGCGACAGGGACGTGGGCGCGTGGCGGCACCGTCTATGGACGTTACGGCAGCGTCGCGACCGGCGGCGCATACTATAACCCTGGCACCGGGGCCTATGGCCGTGCCGGAACGGCGTATGGCCCCTATGGCGAGGCGCGCGGATTTTCCTACTACAACCCGTCAACCGGCGGCTATGCGCGCGGCGGCACCACCTGGAACGCCGGCGGCGGCTATGCGCAGGGCAGCTACTACAATCCGCGCACCGGCGTCAGCGGATCAACCACCCAGAACGCCAATCCTTATGCCCGGTGGGGCTCCAGCACCTTTGCGGGACCGAACCAGACGGTGCGTACCGAAAGCGGCAGCAACGCTCGCGGCTCGGCCGGCGCCTTTACCTCCACCACCGGCGCCGAGGGCGCGGCCTACCGCGGCGCGGGCGGCAACAGCGGCGGTGCGATACGGACCCAGAACGGTGACGTTTATGCCGGCCATGACGGCAATGCTTACCAGCACACGTCCAATGGTTGGTCGAAATGGAGCAATGGCGGCTGGCAGCCCGTGACGCCGCCCGCGGGCACGTCGTCCGCGACGCGGCAACAGGCGCCAGGCGGCACCGCCGGGCAGGCGCAGAACCGGACGGCGCCGGGCCAGCGCGCGGGGCGCCAGTCGATCGACAGTTCCTCGTATCAGCAACTCGAGCGCGATCGCCAGGCTCGTTTCGCCGGCAACCAGCAGCGCCTTGGCGAAACAGGTATGGGCGGCCGGTTCGGCGGGCGTGAGGGCGGCGGCTTTCGCTTCAGGCGTTGAGCCGGCCCAGGCCGCGCCGGAACAGGAGGGAAACGCATGTCGTTACTTGACCGCTTAGCTGCCGCAGGGCCGGGCCGTTTCGTCGCCGTCGTGCTTTGCTGTGTGGCCGGACAGGCAGCCGCGCAGCAACCAACACAGGCCCAACGCGACGCCATAAAGGAGTCCTGTCGCTCGGATTACCAGGCGTATTGTGCCAGTGTCCCGTCAGGCGGCGAGGCATCGTTGCAATGCCTGCAACAGCACCTGACCGGCCTGTCGCCATCTTGCCAGTCGGCGGTAAGCGCCGTCAGTACGCAACATGCGCCCACGGCCATGCAGGCACCACCGCCAGCGATGTCACGACGGCAGCAGGCCACGATGATGCGCCGGGCCTGCGGGCGCGACTTCGCAAAGTATTGCAGCGAAGTCAAGCCCGGCGAGGGCCGGGCGCTGGCCTGCCTGGAGGGAAATCAGTCACGCTTGTCCCCAGCCTGCAAGAGCGCCCTTGCCGAGTTGCACGGCGCCCGATGAAGGCACCGCCGCGGTCCGTCCGGACCCCGAACGGTTCCGCGCGCGGCGGGACGGCCGGCGTCACGCGCGATTGGCTTTCTCGGCGGCGTAGCGCTGATTGGCCGCCTCGACGGCCCTGGCGTGGATTTCGGCCAGTTCCGGCCGCGCGGCACTGGCGATCCGTGCCGCCTCGGCCGTGCTTTGCGCCTGGCCCTGGAAGCGCGGCATCACGTGGCGCGCGATCAGTTCATAGCTCTTCTGCGTCGCCTGCCAGTTCGCCCAGTTGTGGCCGAGCAGAAGATAGCAGCCGAAACCACCGTTCGACTGCCTGATCAGGCGGTCGATCTGCGCCGCGCACTCATCCGGCGTGCCAATGACGCCGATGCCGGACTCATTGATGAATGAAATCATCTCCTGGACCGTGTTCCCTGTCACCGTCATCTGCGGAAACGCTGCAACGGTCTGCAGATAGCGGAACCAGTGCTCGATGCCATACTCAACGTCGCGCAGCGCCTGTTCTTTCGTTTCGGCGCAATGCATCGGGCCGACCAGACGCCATTTCGAGCGATCAACGGTCTTGCCGTGGGCCTTCGCCTCTTCCTCGATGATGGTCCAATGGTGCGCGAGCGCGTCGAAGCCGGACGCAAGCGTCGCGCCCACCGACAGCAGGCCGACCCCATGTCGTCCCGCCAGCTTGGCCCCGGTCGGCGAGGCCACCGCGGCGACGCCGATGTCGAACAGCGGGTTGGAATAGGGACGGATGTGCAGCCGCGCGTCGCGCAGGTCCCAGCGGTCGTTGCGGAACGTCACAGGCTCGTCGCTCGTCAGCAGGCGCATGATGACGCCTAGGCTGTCTTCGAGCAATCCGCGGGTCTGCGCCTGCGACAATCCGATCATGGCGCCGTCGGTGGGCAGTGATCCGGGGCCGGCGCCGAACATCATGCGGCCGCGGGTAAGGTGGTCGAGCAGGACGATGCGCTGTGCCACCCACAGCGGATTGTGGTAGGATAGGCTGATGACCCCGGTTCCCAGCCTGATGTGCCGCGTGCGCTCGGCTGCGACCGCGATCATGATCTCCGGTGACGCGCTGATCTCGGACCCGGCGGAATGGTGCTCGCCGAACCACGCCTCGTCATAGCCGCAGCGGTCGAGCAGGCCGATCAGGTCAAGGTCGTTCTGCAACGCGAGCGTCGGGTTGACGCCGGGCTTGTGGAACGGAGCGAGGAAGACGCCAAAGCGCAGCCGGGATGTCACGGACGTTCTCCTTTGGGTCATGGGCCGCTCCGCCGGCGGGCGGAGGAGCAAGGGGGGCAGCTTGGCCCTTGCGCTCCGGCCGATCAACCGTTGTTCAGGATGTTGTGTTCCGGTCTATGGCTTTTACCTGCGTCGAAGGCCACGATGTTTGCTTTCGTCAATCGGAAATGCTACGCCGGCAGTGACTGGCGTGACCGATGCCGCGGCCTTCTGGATGGGTGCAGGAAGAACCTCGCACGCACGAACGCCGATCGGCAGGCGCCGGCGGCGCGTCCGTCTGCTATCTTTGCGCAACGAAACTGCCGGAATGGCCAGCGAACCCGGTGCCGCCGGGACTCATAATAAAAGCCCATGGAGAAAAGCCAATGAATGCACCTGTCGACGTCGATCACAAAGCCCGAGCCTGGTCTTTGCCGCTCGATCGGCTGGATGTCAGTGACCCACAGCTTTATTACGATGACGTCTGGCCGCCGTATTTCGAGCGGCTCCGCCGCGAGGACCCGGTGCATTTCACGCCGGAAAGTCCGTACGGCCCTTACTGGGCCGTGACGAAATATCGCGACATCGTCCAGGTGGAGGTGAACCACAAGGCGTTCTCCTCGTCCGATGACGTCGGCGGCGTCATGATCAACGACGCGCCGAAGGGCCTGGAGCGTACCAGTTTCATTCGCATGGACCCGCCCGAGCACGACGACCAGCGCAAGGAAGTCAGCTCGACGGTCAATCCGATCACGCTGGCGAAAATGGAAAGCCTGATCCGCGAGCGCACCAACATGGTGCTGGACAGCCTGCCGCGCGGGGAACCCTTCAACTGGGTCGAGCGGGTTTCAATCGAGCTGACCTCGATGATGCTGGCGACGCTGTTCGACTATCCGATCGAGGACAAGGCACGGTTGATCCGCTGGTCGGACACTTTCATCTGCGACATCAACGCGCCGGACGCGCCGGTGCGGTCCGAGGAAGCGCGCTTCGCCGAGCAAATGCGTTTCGCTGAACATATGAACGAGCTGTGGGAAGAGCGCGCGCGGAAGCCGAAAAGTTTCGACGTGATCTCGATCATGGCGCATGGCGACGCAACCAGTAAAATGACGCTGCGCCAGCGCATGGGAATCCTGATACTGTTCCTCGTCGGCGGCAACGACACCACGCGGAACTCGATGTCCGGCGGGTTGCTTGGGCTGAGCCGGTTCCCCGGGCAGTTCCAGAAGCTGCGGCAGAACCCGGAACTGGTGACCAGCGCGGTGCCGGAAATCGTGCGCTGGCAGACGCCGGTCATCCATATGCGCCGCACAGCGCTGGAGGACGCCGAAATCGGTGGCAAGCAGATCAAGGCCGGTGACAAGGTGGTGATCTGGTACATCTCCGGCAATCGCGACGAAACGGTTATCGATCGGCCGGACGAACTGATCGTCGATCGCAAGCGCCCGCGCGAGCACATGTCGTTCGGATTCGGTATCCACCGCTGCCTGGGCAACCGTCTGGCGGAACTGCAATTGCGCATCCTGTGGGAGGAAATCCTGCGTCGCGACCTGAAGATTGAGCTGCTGGACAGGCCGGTCTACGCCTGGTCGAACTTCCTGCATGCCATCCGGAATCTGCCTGTGCGTATCAGCGCCTGAGGGCTCGGCACTGGCTGTAGCGAAGCCGCAACGGAACCTACGGCAACGTCTGGTACCGCCGTGCCCAGTCCGCCCGCCAGCCTGGAAGGTCCGGGCCTGGCATCGGGCGGCCGATGAGATAGCCCTGGATCATGTCGCAGTCGGTGCCGCGCACGTACAGCCAGTCGTCCGGATCCTCCACGCCCTCGGCAACCGTCTTCAGGCCCAGTTGCCGCGCAATGCCCAGGCTGGCATCGAACATCGCCTGCAACGCCGGGTCGCCGGCCGCGCCGTGCACGAAGCCGCGGTCGATCTTCAGCTCGCTGAACGGCACGTCGCGCAGTTGCGCCAGCGACGAATGACCGGTACCGAAATCATCAATCGACAGGCCAACGCGCTTCAGCCGCAGCCGCGTCAGGATGTCCAGCGAGGTCACCCGGTCGCGCATCAGCTGGCTCTCGGTAACCTCCAGCACCAGTCGTTCCGGTGCCATACCGGCGGCCGCCAGCCGATCGGCGACAAGGTTCGGGAAATCCAGCGCCAGCAGGTTGGCCATCGAAACGTTGACGGCGACATCAAGCCGCAGGTCCGTATCCTGCCAGGCACGGGCCTGGTGAAGCGCTTGCTCCAGCACCGCCTGTGTCAGGTCGTCGATCAGTCCAGACCGTTCCGCAAGGGGCACGAACTGGTCCGGGAACACCAGCCCGTCCGCCGGATGCTGCCAGCGTACCAGGCACTCGACTCCAGTCAGCGCCCCGTCTGCGCGGCCGACCTTGGGCTGGAAGTGACAGACCAGTTCTCCGTCCGCAATGCCGCGGCGCAGATCCTCCGGCCGATAGATCCTGCCGGGTGCCGCGCGCGCGGGGTGGCTTGTCGGGATAAGGGTCTCCCACCGGTGCAATAAATCCCGCAGGCGATCCAGCGCAACCGGTTTCTGCAGGGCACCCAGAACGTTCAGGCAGTGCGCGGCGGCCAGTCGTTCCGCGGTCTGCAGGATGCGCCGGTCCTCGCCGCTGACCAGCGCCAGCGCGCCGTTGTAGCCCAGTTGCCCCAGTTGGCGGATCAGTTCGATGCCGTCCATTTCCGGCATCTGCAGGTCGCACAGGATCAGGCAATCGTTGCAGCCATGCGCCTGCAGCGCGGCCAGTGCATCCTGCGCGCGCTCGAAACAATGGACGTCGATGACCCCAAGGCGGCCGAGTTGGCGCGACAGCAGGCTGCGGGCGAAGGCATCGTCGTCGATGATCAGAGCTGTCATGATGTCCCGCTTGTGGCGCCGCGCGGCCGGTGCTCCAGTTGGTCGCCAATACGCTCCTGCACCGCGGCCATGGCGGCGGAGAATGTTGGCAGACACGCCGGGACCGCGTTTAGATCGCCGGCATTTCCGGCCTGCTCCAGGACTGCGCAGATCTCGCCCAGAAGCAGCGCCCCGACCGCGCGCGACGATGATTTCAGTCTGTGGGCGACGGCGCCGACGCGCGCGGCATCGCCGTCCGCGGCCGCCTGTGCCAACTCGCCCGCCAGGCGTTCCGCCGATCGGCTGTAGTCGGCGAGGATCGCGGCGATCACGTCGGGATCATCGCCCACGATCGCGGCCAGCGTATGACTGTCGAATGCCGCCGGCGCGGCGGCGGGCGCCGCCACGTCACCGCCGGTGGCCGCCTGTGGCGAAGGCGCGCCCGACAGCACGTCCTGCAGCGCCGCGTGCAGGTCGCGCAGCAGCGTCGGCTTGGTCAGGTATGCATCGATACCAATTGCGCGGGCCCGCTCGGCTTCGCCGCGCAGAGCGTTGGCGCTGAGTATCACGACGGGAGTCCGCCGCGCGCCGGCCTCTTCCTGCCGGATCGCCGTGGTCAGCTGGTAGCCGTCCATGTCCGGCATGGAGACATCGGTCAGCACCAGGGCGTAGTGCCCGCCTCGCCATTTTTCCAGCGCCTCGCGCCCGTTGCTGGCCGTTTCGGCAGCGTATCCCAGCAGGTTGAGCTGGCGCAGGATCACCGTCCGGTTGATTTCGTCGTCCTCGGCCAGCAGGATCAGTCGTCCCTGGGCGCGGGCCTCGGCCACCGTCGGCGGTGGCGCCGCCGGCAGCAGCGCGCCGATTGGCTTTGCCGCGGCCAGGGCGCTGCGGGGCAGGCGTCCGGCTGCGGCGGCCACCGCGCGCAACAGCGCTTCGTGCCGCATCCATCCCAGGTCGAGCCCGGTCTCGTCGCCAGGGTCCAGCCAGGCCCGCCAACGCTGCGCGCGGCGCAGCAGAAGCCAGTGGACATGGGCCGGCGCGGCGGCATCGTTGCGTGTCCGTCCGGCATCGTGGATCACCACCACCGTGCCGCCCAGCGTCCGCGCCAGGGCCATCGCCGCCGCCGGGTCGGCCGCCGCGTGCACATACGCTCCGCCGGCGGAGAGATAACGTTTCATGTCGGCCGCATCGGGGCTGTCGGCGCTCCAGGCCAGGACGCAATCGATGCCCGACAGGTCCGGCATGGCCGCCACCGGCCGATCGGCGATTTCGAACGGAAGAGTAATGGTGAAGGTGCTGCCTGCCCCCGGCGCGCTGGCCACCGCGATGCCGCCCTGCATCAGGTCGATCAGGCGCCGGGTGATGGCAAGCCCCAGCCCGGTGCCGCCATAGCGGCGCGTGGTCGAGGTTTCGGCCTGGGTGAACGGCGTGAACAGCCGACCCTGCGTTTCTGCCGACATGCCGATGCCGTTGTCGACAACGCAGATACGGATCCGCAATGGCGTTGCCTGCGCCACGTCCACCCGGATCGTTACGCGGCCTTGGATCGCGGGCCGTCCGGCGCTGAACTTGATGGCGTTGCCTGCGACGTTGAACAGCACCTGGCGCAGCCGCGTGGGATCGGCCAGCAGCCAGCGTGGACATTCCGGTGCAATAACGGCAGACAGATCGACGCGCTTGTCCAGGGCGATCGGCGCCAGAGAATTGCAGACGTCCTCGACGAGTTCCGCCAACGCGACCGGCGCGCGGTCCAGGTCCAGCCGCGCGGCCTCGATCTTGGAAAAGTCGAGGATGTCGTCGATCAGCATCATCAGGTTGATCGCCGAATCGCGGATGATCCCCACCGCCTCGGCCTGGCGCGGCTGCAAGTGGTCCAGCGCCAGCACCTCGGCCATGCCGATGACGCCGTTCAGCGGGGTGCGAATCTCGTGGCTCATCATGGCCAGGAAAGAGGACTTCGCGCGATTGGCTGCTTCCGCCGCGTCCCTGGCCTCACGCAGTTGCGCCTCGGCCAGCTTGCGGCTGGTTAGGTCGCTGTGCGTGCCGACGATACGGGCCGGCATGCCGGCCGCATCGCGTTCCACCACCTTGGCGCGGCTCAGAATCCAGCGGTAGCTGCCGTCACGGCTGCGCACGCGAAACTCCGCTTCGCAGGTGCCATTCGTTGCAAAACGCCGCAGGTTGTCGCGCACAATCGCGTCCCGATCCTCGGGATGCAGCAGCGCGAGCCAGGCATCTACATGCGGAACGAAGCCTTCCGGCATGTAGCCCAGCATGCTCAACCAGGACGGGCTGAAAGTAATTGCGCCCGTTGTGACGTCCCAGTCCCAGATGCCGTCGCTGCTTGCCTCGGCCGCGTGGGCATAGCGTTCCTCGCTGACCCGTAGCCGTCGATTGGCCTCTTCGAGCGCGCTGGTCCGTTCCCGTACGAGGCGTTCCAGATGCGTGCGGTACAGCGCCAGTTCCTGTTCAGCTTTCTTACGATCGCTGACGTCGCGCATGCTGCAATACAGCAGCCGGCCGCCCGGCAAATCGGCCACGCGGTTCATGACTTCGGCGTCGAACAGCGTGCCGTCGCGCCGGCGGATCCGGGTCTGCACCAGCGGCGAGTGCGCCATTGATGCGCGCAGCCGGCGCCATGCGACCTGGTCGTCGAAGTTCACGTCCCAGTCCCAGACATGCGAGCCCAGGACTTCGCTGCCCGACGCCCGCAACATGGCCATGAGGCGGGAATTGGCATCGATCAGGCACCCGTCGTCCGTAACGACTGCGATACCATCGGCGGCGCGGTCGAACAGGGTGCGGTGCTTCTCCGCCTCGGCTGCCAGCAGCGCGGTCTGCTCGGCAACGCGCTGTTCGGTTCGCCGCCGTTCCGTCAGGTCGGTCATGCCGCCAATCAGCCGTACCGGCTTGCCGAAGGCGTCGCGGATTACCTGTACGCGGTGCAGGACATAGGCATATTCGCCGTCCCACCGCAGGAAACGATATTCGGCCGACCACGATGTTGCATCTCCATCCATCGCCCGGTGGATGCCGGCGACGATGCCGGCGCGGTCGTCGGGATGGATCCGGTGCCGCCAAGCGTCGGTCGTCGGGCTGTCATGCTCGCGGCTGAGCCCGGTCAGGGTTTCGAAACTGTCGCTCCACCACATTGTGCCGGCGTTGCGATCCCAGTCCAGGATGGCGTCGTTGGTTGCGTTCGACAACAGCCGGAAACGCTCCTCGCTGGCACGTAGCGCCTGCTCCGCCAGTTTGCGGCGCGTAATGTCGATGTGCATCACCACCGCGCCCTCGGCGTCGCCGTTGCCGAGCGGGGTGACGATCAGGTGGAACCAGCGCTGCTCGTCCGGGGCGTGGCAGGGATATTCGTTGTCGAAACGCGGAGCTTTCCGGCCGATGACGGCGCGGATGCCGGCCGCGACAGCCGCCGCCTCGGCGGCGCAGTCGCCGGTCGCCCGGTCGCAGACGTCGAGATAGTTCTCGCCGGCACCAAACTCCGGCGAGGGGTAGCTGTTTGCAATCGCAAAGCAGCGCCAGGTCTCGTTGACGACGACGATGTGGCCTTGCGCATCCAGCAGCGCGATGTGGGCGGGCAGGGCGTTCAGGATCGAAGCTCGTTCGGTGGCGAAACGGCGCTGCTCGTGCTCGCTGTGGCGCAGATGCGCCTGGGATGCAGGCAGCAGATAGGTGGCGCCGGAGTCGGCATCCAGCACGGCATCGACACTGCCGCCGGTCAGCGCCTGGATGCGCTGCTGCGTTTCGTGCAGGACATGGACGAGGCGGGTCAGTTCTTGTGGCGGGGCATCGAACATGCGACTGGTTCCGATCAGACCGCGTCGGGCGCGATGCCGAGCGCATCGAGCACGGCCGACGGTTCCGTCAGGTCACCGGCGATGGCCAGGATCGGCGCTTCGGCGGCGACGACGAGATACGGCGTCATCAGCACGCCGTCGGCGAGCGCCCGCTTCGGGTTTTCGAACACGTCGACTATTTCTATACAGGAACAGTCCGCCAGGTGCCGGCGGCAGAGCGCCGTCAGGTTGCCGATGGCGCGTTGGGAATTGGGCGCCTGGCCGGCGACGTACAGCCTGAACGTGAACGGACGGACTGCGTCATGCATCACAGGCTGCTCCCGCATCGGGCTTCTGTGGCGTGTCGGCGGTCCGCAGCGCCCGCAGTTCGGCTTCGGCGCGGGCGATGTCGGTGGTGCGCTCGGTCTCCGCCTCGGAAAGCGTCTGGCGTTCGTTGACGTTGGCGGCAATTTCGCGCTGCAATGTCCTGAGCCGCACCTCGAGCTCGGCAGCCTGGGATTCGAGGACGAGGCGGCGCTGCGCGGCGGCGGCCGAGCGCTCGGCGTTGGCCAGACGCTCGGCGCGTTCCCTGGCCCACCGCTGGGCGCCCATCAGCACCTCGCCGCCGGCGGTATAGACATCGGTCAGCGTGACGCCGGCGCTGCTCAGCAGCAGTTCGCGCACCTGGTTGGAATGGCCGGTGCCGCGGGCCTTGACGATGGAAATGCCGCGGTTTCGCTCGCCGGCCTGGATCACGTAGCTGAGGTGGATCCAGGTGTCGGCGACGGTCGAGATCTGCAACGGTGTTCCGTCCGAATCCGGAATGGCGCGGTCCAGCAGGCTGGTGCACACCAGTGTTATACCCTCGGCCTTGGCCCAGTCCACCAAGCGTTCCGCGACGCTGTGCGCGGTGGTGCGGTTGCCGGATTTCGACAATGCGGAAAGCGGATCAATCACGACGCAGCGCGCGCCGTGCGCACGCGCCATGGTCGTTATTTGCATGAGATGGATTTCCGCGCTGCCGCTACTGCCGCGCGCCGAGGCCATGCGCAGCAGGCCGCAATCGACGGCACCGCCCAGGTGAACGCCGACCGAGGAGAGGTTGCGGATCAGCTCGTCGGAGCGGGAATCGAAGCTGACGAACAGGGATTTTTCGCCCCGCCGGCACGCGGCCTCGACGAAGGCGCCGCACAGCGTGGTCTTCGCTGTGCCCGGCGCGCCGGTCAGCAGCACGCTGGCGCCGCGGAAATAACCGCCGCCGAGCATGGTATCCAGACGCTCGACGCCGCTGGAAACGCGTTCGTGGCTGGCGGGACAGTCGGTTTCCAGGCTGGAGGTGTAGGCGACGTCGATGCCGCCGGGGCCGATGAGGTACGGCACCTCGTTTTCCTCGAAGCCGGAGCCGCGGTACTTGACGATCCGCATGGTACGCTGCGACGTCCCGTCCATCAGTTCGTGGCCGAGGACGATCGAGCAGTCCACCATGAACTGCATGAAGTCGAGCACCTTGGGCGTGCTGTCTTCCCAGTCGTGGGAGTACACCTTGGCGGTGACCAGCGCGGTCAGGCCGCGGCGCAGCAGCCAGTCGTGCAGGCGGTAAAGCTCCTGGCGGATCTGCGCGGCGTCGCGCATCAGCACGAGAATGACGTCGATGGCGTCGAAGACGATCCGCTTCGCGCACAGTTCCTCGGTCTTGGCCTGCAGCATGGCGAGCATGCCGCCGAGATCGAAAGCGCCGGACAGGATCATGTCGTGGTTGGGCTGGGCGTCGAAGAAGAACAGCTGCCCGGGTTCCAGCGACGCCACCTGCCAGTCGAATTTCCCCGCGTTGGCGAGGATGCGGCGGGAGTTTTCCTCGAACGCAACGAATATGCCGGGCTCGCCGTCGCGCGCGCCGTTGATCAGGGTCTGCAGCGCGAACACCGTCTTGCCGGATCCGGCGTTGCCGGCCAGCAGTGTGGCGCGGCCCCGCGGCAGGCCGCCGCCGGACAGCGCGTCGAAGCCGCGGATTCCGGTCGGGGTCTTGATCAGCGTTTCGGTTGTCATGGATGATCCCAAAGCCTGTTGCGTCGGCGCATCGGGGCGCGCGGCCGCGCCGGTTCGCCCCGGGCGGGCAGGTTTCTACTGGACATCGGGCCCAGGGAACCAGCGGCGAAACGGCAGGCCAGGAACGGAGTGATCCCGCGCGAACATGGGCGACGAAGCACAGCGAACACGCCCGCCGCAACGAGATCCGTACCAATGATCCCGTTGAAACGGGCGTGATGCTTCAGCGCGCCCGACCTCCGGCGCGAAGGTTGCATGGCATTACGGACCTACATTGCGAAACTGTAGGTTTCCTAGTCCCTGCCGGTATAGTTAGCAACCAAAATGAGCCGTGCGAAACGACAACGACCGGCGATGTCAAACGATTACGAGGCATTGCTGGCCGTGACCGGGCAGAAACGTTTCATGCGAAAGACTCCGTCATCGCCGAATAGACCAGCGTGCGCAGGTCGCGGCGCAGCGTCAGCCTGGCGTCAGAGCCGATGACCTGGGTCATGAACACCACGGCGAGTTCTTCCTTCGGATCGATCCAGAACGCGGTCGAGGCGGCGCCGCCCCAGAAATATTCGCCCAGCGTGCCCGGCAGGCGGGTCCTGGCAACGTCGATGTTGACGCCGCAACCGATGGAAAAACCGACGCCGGCATAGGACGCCTCGCTGAACATGCCCGGCGGCGCCATCTCGGCGACTTCCCGGTTGCCGGGCAGGTGGTTCAGGCTGAACAGCGCGACGGTCTTGGGGCTGAGGATCTGCACGCCGTCCAGCGTGCCGCCATTCAGCATCATCCGGCAGAACCGCATGTAGTCGTGCGCGGTGGAAACCAGCCCGCCGCCGCCGGATTCCAGGGCCGGGGGCGCGGCAAAGAAGCTGTTGCCGGCGTCGTCCTGGACCTTCAACCCACCACCGTTCCCCGGCATGTAGCAGGAGCCGAGGCGGCCGAGCTTTTCCGGCGGGCAGCAGAAGGCGGTGTCGGTCATGCCCAGCGGCTCGAACAGGCGGTTGCGCAGGAATTCGCCGAAGCGCATGCCGCTGAGCTTCTGCACGAGATAGCCGATCACATCGATGGAAACGGAATAATTCCAGGCAGTGCCGGGGGAGAATTCCAGCGGCAGCGTCGCCAGCTGCTCGATCATGGCATCCAGCCCGCCCTCGGCGTTGAAATCGGCGACATGGGCGCGGCGATAGGCGTCGTCCACGGCGGTGCGGTTCAGGAACCCGTAGGTCAGGCCGGAAGTGTGGGTTGCCAGGTCGATGACCTTCATCGGGCGCTCGACCGGGGTCGTCATGTAGGCCGGGCCCGCGACCGGCACGATGCTGGGCATGCCGGTGGCGTAGACGCCAAGATTCTTCCACGACGGAATATAGGTGGCGACGTCGTCGTCAAGGCCGATCTGGCCTTCCTCGACCAGCATCATCAGGGCGACGGCGGTGATCGGCTTGGACATGGAGTAGATGCGGAAGATCGCGTCCTCACGCATCGGCTTGTCGCGCTCGATGTCGATGGAGCCGGCCATGCCGAGGTGGGCGAGCGCGCCGCGGCGGTAGATCATGGTCAGGATGCCCGGCAGCTTGCCGGTGTCGACGTAGCGCTGCCGCATCACCGCGTCGAGGCGGGCGAGGCGCGGGGCTGAGAAGCCAATCGAGGCTGGGTTCACCGATAGTCCTCCGCTGGAAGTACCAGGGGTGTATTAACCCGCGGAACGGGGGTATGTTGTCAAATGACCGGGCGGCCCGGCGGCTTTGATCGCTTGCGCTGCGGCGGGATGTGGACGGAGCCGCAACGAAACTCCCGGGCGATTGACAGCCGGCGCGCGGCGGCGATACGTTTCGATTCGCTATATCCGTCCTGACATAACGACGTGCTACGTTCAAAACAAAAGAATGGGGGAAGGAATGCGGCATCTCGAACAGACATCCCTGTCCGTTCTACGCAAGACGGGTTTCGCCGCCGGCATCCTGGGGTTCCTGTGCGCGGCGCAGGGCGCTGCCGCCCGGGAGGTCATCGTTCCGGGCACGACCGATTTTCCCGAAAGCCTGGCGTCGGACCAGGCCGGCAACCTGTATTTCAGCGGCATCGCCGGCGGGCGCGTCTTCAAGGCCACGCCTGGCGAGAACGAGGCGAAGGAATGGATCAAGCCCGGCAGCAACGGGCTGTCGTCGGCCCTGGGCGTGTTGGCGGATGACCGGTCCAACACCCTGTTCGTGTGCTCGACGGACATGAGCTGGGCGGGAATCCATGCACCCGCCGGCAACACGCCCACGGCCCTGAAGACCTACGACCTGCAGACCGGCAAGCCGATCGGCAGCATGGCCCTGCCGGCTTCGACGCTGCTGAAGCAATCGAACCTGTGCAACGACATCGCCGTGGCGTCCGATGGAACCGTCTACGTCACCGACAGCCTGTCCGGCCACATCCTGCGGCGCAAGCCGGGCGGGACCGAACTGGAAGTCTGGGCGCACGACAAGCGGTGGGACGTCAAGGGCCCGCAGCTTGACGGCATCGCCATCCTGGCCGACGGCGCCGTCTATGCGAACATTTTCCAGGGTGACGGCCTGTATCGCGTCGCGGTGAACAAGGATGGCAGCGCCGGAACGATCACCAAGCTGAAGACGTCGAGGCCGCTGTATCACTCCGACGGCATGCGCCCCGCCGGGCCGAACACGCTGCTGATGGTCGAGGGCGAGGGCAAGGGAAACCTCGACCTGATCACGATCAAGGGCGACACCGCCAACGTCGAAACGATCAAGGGCGGCTTCGAAGGGCCGGTCGGCGTGGCGAAGGTCGGCGATACGGCCTATGTGCTGGACGCGCCGCTGAAATACCTGTTCGACCCGGAGATGAAGTCGAAGAAGCCGCCGCCGTTCAAGGCGGTGTCTGTCGAGTTGCCGAAGTAGATCGTTCCGCCTTCAGCGAGGCAATCCCGCAGGCGCCGTCCGGGGATTGCTTCGCGCGCCCGCGAGTCTGATCTTCCGCGCCTCATGGCCTGCCAGGGTTGCCGCAGGGGCGCGACTGCCGCTATGCCTTGGGGCGAGCAGGCGGTCACAGGCATAAACAGCACGCAGAAATCATTCAGCCGCCTGACTCCCGGTTTTCCGATCGAGGAATGACAAGAAGGGGTTGCGGCCATGCCTCACGACGCCCTGCGCGGTATCCTGTCGATCGCCGGCCTGCACGCCGGCAGCGTCACCTTCACCGGCGGCAGCGACCCGGTGCTGCCGACGCCGTTCCGCATCGGCACCGCCGGCGCGGCCACGCTGGCGGCGACCGGGATCGCCGCGGCGGAGCTGTGGGACTTGCGCACCGGGCAGCGGCAGGACGTCGCCGTCGACGTGCGCCAGGCCGCGGCGTCGTTGCGCAGCAGTCACTACCTGACGGTCGCCAACGCCGAGGTCTCCGCCGCGCGCAATTCTATCATGGGCGTCTATCCGGCGAAAAACGGCCGCTGGAGCTACATCCATACCAACTTCCCCAACCACCGCGCCGCCGCCTTGCAGGTGCTGGGCGTCGCCGACGACCGCGACGCCGTGGCACGCGCGATCGCGAACCGGGATGCCGCGGCGCTTGAGGAAGCGATCATCGCCGCCGAGGGCGCGGGCGGCATGGTGCGTTCGGCAGCGGAATGGTCCGCGCATCCGCAGGCCGCCGCGATCGCCGCGCTGCCGCTGCTGGAGATCGTGCGCATCGGCGACAGCCCGCCCGAACCGCTGCCGCCTGGCAACCGCCCGCTGTCGGGTATCCGCGTGCTCGACGTGACCCGCGTTCTGGCAGGCCCGACCTGTGCCCGCACCCTGGCCGAGCATGGCGCGGACGTGCTGAAAATCACCGCGGCGCATCTGCCGAGTCTCGGCTACCAGGAGTACGACACCGGGCACGGCAAGCTCTCCGCCGAGCTCGATCTGCGCACGCAACGGGACCGCGCGGCGCTGCTCGGGCTGATCCGCCAGGCCGACGTGTTTTCCCAGGGCTACCGTCCCGGCAGCCTGGCCGCCCGCGGCCTGTCGCCCGAGGCGCTGGCGGCGATCCGGCCCGGATTGATCTACGTGTCGCTCAGCGCGTTCGGCCACGCCGGACCGTGGGCATCGCGGCGCGGCTTCGACACCGTGGTGCAGACCGTCAGCGGCATCACCACGCGGCAGGCCGAGGTCATTCCGGGAAAAACGCCGGGACCACAGTTCTACCCGGTGTCGGCGATCGATTATTGCACCGGATACCTGATGGCGTTCGGCGCGATGGTCGCGCTCGGCCGCCGCGCCCGCGAGGGCGGCAGCTGGCTGGTGCGCATTTCCCTGGCGCAGGTCGGCCGGTGGATCGTCGGCCTGGGCGAGGTTCCGGCCACGGCCGCCCGGGACGCGCCGGCGGAATTCACGGCGCAGGAACTGGATCGCTGGTCGATGGTCAGCGAAACGCCGGCCGGCCCGCTGCGGCACCTCAGGCCGGTGGTGCAGATGGCGGAAACGCCGCCCCATTGGGCGCGCCCGTCCGTTCCGCTGGGTTATCATCAGCCGGTGTGGCCGGATCGGTGAGCGGGCCGGGCGCCTACGACCGCCGGCTCTGCGCGCCCCAGTTCTGCTCCAGGTTGCGGATCAGTGCCGCGCTGAAATGGCAGGCCGCCTGTTCCCGTGCGTAAACGGCGCAGTAGCGGCGGAACAGGTCCAGCGGCTCGACCCCGACGCGGAAGGCGCGGCGATTGCCGATGGCGCCGACCGATCCGGCGCTGGTCAGCATTGTTACGGTGCGGTCGATCGCGGCATCCATCTCGGAAGGTGAAACGATCTCGTCGCAGATCAGCCGCCCTTCCGGCGTGTCGCATTCCACGCGCCGCTCCGCCTGGATCAGTTGCCGCGCCAGGCGGTCGCCGATGAAGCGCGGCAGGCGCAGGTTGGCGGCGCCGGGGATGATGCCCTCCTTCCGGGCCGGCAACGTCATGAACGCGTCAGCCGCGGCCAGCACGTAATCCATCGTCAGCAGCATCTGGCAGTGGCCGCCGATGGCCCAGCCCTCGACCGCGGCGATCCAGGGCTTCTCGATCCCGGCGCCGGTCACGTCATCCGGCACCGAGTCCGCGGTGGCGACGCCGCGCAGGAACTTGTGCATGAAGCCCAGCTCGCGTTGCGTATACCAAACCAACGGGATCGTGCCGTGATACAGGTGCGTCAGGTTGATGCCGCTGCCGAAAATCCGCCTCCCGGCATATTTGGCGTGCTGCACTTGCTGTCCACGCAGCACCGCGATCTCGGTGCCGGGGTCCAGCGTGGCGACGTCGACGCCGGTTTCCATCGCAACGATGGTGCCCTGGTCCTCGGCGTTCAGGTAGCGCGGATTGCTCACCAGCAGGTGCGCCGCCCGGCCGCGGCGTTCCACCCGCACGGCGCCCAGGTCAACGAACCCGTCGGCGTCCAGCCGCTTCAGCGCATCGGCCGCCTCCGGCCGCGGCAGCAGCATCGTGTGGCAGAGATGGGTGCCGCAGGCGGGATGAGCCAGGATGCGGGACAGCAGGATGGCCTGGTCGATTTCCAGGCCCTCCTTGTCGCGCAATGGCCGTTCCGCCTCCGCGACAAGCTGGGCACGGTCCGGCACCAGGCCGGGGACAGCCTCGGCGGCCGACAGCACAAGATCCTCGACCCGGACGAAGCGGGAGAAGCCGGCGGTCAGCGTGGCGTAGAGCGTTTCCACGTGCTGCGCGAGGAAGCGTTCCCGCGCCGCCCGCGCCTCGCGGTGAATCGTTGCGGCCGCTTCCGTTTCGGCCGGGCCGCGCTGCGGGGGCAGGGCAGCCAGGCGCTGCCGGCACTGGCGCCAGAACTGGCCGAAGCTGGCGCTGTCGGCGGCGAAGTCGGGGGTTGTCGTGGGCATGGTCACCACTCCGGTCAGGCAGGCCGACGGGCGCCGTGGCGACCGTCCGGTCTCAGGCGCCGTTGCCTTGAATGAAGCAGATGATGGTTCGTCCGGACCAGCAGGCCACGGCCTCGCCTGTCGGATTATCGTGGCGGTGCAGGATGGCGTCTTCCGGAACGTCCACCCAGGCGAACGGCGGGTTCTGCCACCGCGCGAACTCGCCGCCGATGAAGGCCTGGTAATGGCCGTTGACGATGCGGTACTGCACCGTCCGGCAATCCGAACGGTCGCAGCACGACTCGTTGGTTCTCGGCTGGTGCAAGCTGCGGAACCAGGGTGCCAGCGCCGGATCGGCGTAGGGCGGAGGCGCTGCGCGCAGCGGCGCGGGACAGCAATACAAGAGACCTAGCGCGGCAAGGGCAGGGAATACCCGCTTGGGCATCCGGTCGATCCTCCTGGCGTCGTCACTTTAATACAAGATGTAGGCGTGCCGGTGCCGCGCCAACTGTTTCCGTAACCCCGGTTCGCGAAAGTGAACGCCCGGAAATCCAACCGACAGGATCCCGCGCGGAACCCGCCGTCCCGTCCTGCCTTCGGCCGATCGGGTCTTGCGATTTCGCTCGCGCATCCCAACTACCATCCACATGGATGGTACACAGATGGTTTCAGCCGGCGACAAAGCCCCAGGGCCGCGACAGCGCGAGGTGGACAGCGAGAAGATCACGATCAACCTCGGCTACGTCGATCTCGGTCATATCGACCTGATGGTGCGGGATGGTTTCTATGCCAACCGGACGGATTTCATCCGCACGGCGATCCGCAACCAGATCGATCGCCACGCCGAGGCCGTCCGCCAGTCCGTTACCCGCAACGTGCTCGACCTGGGCCTGAGGCGCTACAGCCGCGCCGAGCTGGAGGCGCTCCGCGATGCCGGGGAAAAGCTTGACATCAAGGTGCTGGGCCTGGCGGTCATCGCCGACGACGTGACCGCGGACCTGGCGCGCGCCGCCATTGCCTCCGTCACCGTGCTCGGCGCGCTGCATGCCAGCCCCGCTGTCCGCGCCGCCCTCGCCGATCGGCTGCGGTGAGCCCCTATCGTCCTGCCCTGGAAAGTCCCCTGATGAAGAAACTTCCGAACGAGATGCTCGAAGCTGCCCGCCTGGCCAAGGCCGGCCAGGTGACCGAGGCGACCGCGCTGATCCAGCGGCTGCTCGGGCGGCACGCGCCGGCGGGGTCCGAGGGATGGCACGACATGCTCGCGCGTGCCGGCGACTGGCTCCATGGCACGCAACTGCATGATCGGCCGCTTCCCGCATCACCGGGGGCAGACGGCGCAAACGCCGGCCGATTCCTCGACCAGACCTTCAGCAACCATGCCGGCAGCCGCCCCTACAAGCTGTTCGTGCCGAGCGGATACCGCGGACAATCCGTGCCACTGGTGGTGATGCTGCACGGCTGCACCCAGTCGCCCGACGATTTCGCCGCCGGCACGCGCATGAACGTGGCGGCCGAGGGCGAGACCTGCCTCGTTGCCTACCCGGGGCAGACCAGCGCGGCCAACGGGCAGAAGTGCTGGAACTGGTTCAAGAGCACCGAGCAGCGGCGCGGCGCGGGCGAGCCGTCGCTGATTGCCGGGATCACCCGGGAAATCATGCACCAGTACACGGTGGATCCGCGGCGCATCTATATTGCCGGCCTGTCAGCCGGCGGCGCCGCGGCCGCGGTGCTGGGCCATGCCTATCCCGACCTGTTTGCCGCCATCGGCGTGCATTCCGGCCTCGCCTGCGGCGCGGCGCGCGATATGCGGTCGGGCTTCATGGCGATGCAGCACGGCAGCGCTGGCATGGCGCAAGCGGCTGGGCACGGCACGACGCGGCATCCGGTGCCGGCGATCGTATTCCATGGTGATCGCGACACGACGGTCAATCCGCGCAACGGCGACGCCGTGGTGGCGCAGGCGGCGGCCGGCCTGGCGGTGAGGACGCACACCACCAGCGGCCGGGTTCCTGGCGGCCACGCCTACAGCCTGCATGTAAAGACCACCCCGGCCGGCCGGACGGTGAGCGAGCAGTGGATCATCCACGGCGCCGGCCACGCCTGGTCCGGCGGCAGCCCGGCCGGCTCCTTTACCGACCCGAAAGGGCCGGACGCGACCGGGGAAATACTGCGGTTCTTCCTGGCACATCCGCAGCCAGCCTGAGCTGGATTGGCTCCCACGCGGTCTTGACTCATCAAACCGGACAAGAACAGGCTGCATTCCATGTCGAATACATCCGTCTTCCTGCGGAAGCCGGGTGCCATTGTGGCTATGCGCGCCGCCGCCCGCCAACCCGGCGCGCGGCCTATCCGGGAGACTGGCGATGCAGGATGACGACCTCAGGCCCTCGAGCAACATCGACGACCGTCGCGGCCAGGGCGGCGGGGTCAACCTGGGCCGTGGCGGGCTGGGCATCGGCACGATCATCATCCTGGGGCTCATCGGCTGGGCGCTGGGCATCAATCCGGCGGTCCTGATCAACGGGGCGCAGATGCTCGCCGGTGGCGGTGGCACCACCCCGGTCAGCCAGCAGAGAAGCGGGCCGGTCGGCACGCCGGACGACCGGATGGGGCTGTTCGTGGCGAAGGTCCTTGGCGAGACCGAGGATGTCTGGTCGCAGATCCTGCCCGCGCAGGCCAACCGCCGCTACCAGAAGCCGATCCTGGTGCTGTTTTCCGGCGCGACCGGCTCGGCGTGCGGCCTGGCGCGCTCGGCGATGGGGCCGTTCTATTGCCCGGATGACCGCAAGGTCTACCTGGACACGTCGTTCTTCCAGGACATGCAGCGCCGCATGGGCGGCGGCGGCGACTTCGCCTATGCCTACGTGATCGCCCACGAGATCGGCCACCATGTCCAGAACCTGCTGGGCGTGCTGGCGCAGACGCAGGCGATGGACCGCGCCTCGGCCAACGCGATTTCGGTGCGGACGGAACTGATGGCGGACTGCTTTGCCGGCGTCTGGGCCAACTGGATGAACCGGCGGCATGCCAACATCGATGACTCGGATGTGCGCCAGGCGGTCAACACCGCGGCGGCCATCGGCGATGACCGGTTGCAGCGGCAATCGCAGGGCTACGTCGTGCCGGACAGCTTCACGCACGGGTCCTCGGCGCAGCGGGTGCGCTGGCTGACCATCGGCCTGCGCAGCGGCAACATACGGGCGTGCGATACTTTTTCCGTGCAGGGATTATGATCGCCTGTCGCGGGTGATGGTGGCACGGTCAGGACCGGTACCGGTGGCAGCCATGCGTACCGGGTCTGGTCTGCCACAATGATGCCTTGACGTCTCCCAGCATCGGTCACAGGGCAAAATTAGCTTCCAACTGTGCCTCAGGGCACAGACCAGCCACCTCGCATGCGGGCATGGTCGGGTCATGGAAATGGAGGCTTGCCATGCTCGCTTACCTCAAGGCTGTTGTGCTGATCGCCATGCTGCTGGGAACCTACCTCGCGCTGGTCCCTTTGGTGGCATAAGACCGTGATTATCGTGGAAGCGCGGCGCGGCTGTGCCGACCGCGCCGCCGGGAATGGATCGCTGGCTAACCCTGGTGTCGCAGGCTGTCCGGCACCTTGCCGCCGTTCTCGGCCAGCTTCTGCATCACGGCTGCATGCAATGCGATGTTCTGTTCGGCGGTGCCGTCCGCGCCGGCATGAACGTTCAGTTCGTTCCCGAGTTCTTTCCGCGCTCCGAGGCTGGAATCAAGGTCGAGCAGTTTCAGAAGATCGACGATCGAGCTCTGCCAGTTGCCGCCGCCGCCCTTTTGCGACGCCATCTGTGTCAGCACCTGGCCGACATCGACGGCGCCTGGCGGTGGCGCGGTGGGAAGGCTGCTGGTCGAGGTCGGTGCCGGCGCGGCGGTGTCGCCCCCGGCGGTTGTGGTGCCGGCCGCGCCCGGGTGGAAGATTTTTTCCATGATTGAACCAAAGATGCTCATGTTATGTCTCCGTCTGACTGCATCTTCACAAAGTCGTACGGCACGAGGCAGGTTCCCAGGGGCCATTATGGCGGGGACGAACGAAAAGCGCAGGTGCGTTAACCGGCTGTTAACGAATTTGTTAGACAAGTCATGAAATAGCATCTTTCACGGCAATTTGTTTCAATTGCTCCAGATCGCGCGAATTTTCTTTGCGGGTGTTTACTTAGTGCGATATGCGGATAACATATCGTTCAAAGTCTGCTTGCAACCAAAGGAAAACAGGCATGTCGGCGGCACGGCCTATTTTAATCGTCGAGGATGACGAAGCGGTGCGACAAATGCTGGTGGAACACGTCGCGGCGACGGGTGAGTTCCAGTCGGTCGAAGCCGCAACGTTGGGCGAAGCCTCGCGCTATCTCGACGACGCTGACTCGCGGTTCGATTCCATCATCCTGGACATCAACCTGCCGGATGGCGACGGTCGTGATTTCTGCGCCAGGGTGCGCCGGCAGGGCCACCGGATGCCGATCATCATGCTGACCGGCGCGACGACCGAGGAAGACGTGGTGCTCGGGCTGGACTCGGGGGCGAACGACTATGTCAGCAAGCCGTTCCGGGCCAGCGAATTGATGGCGCGGCTGAACGCTCAGCTTCGTACGTTCGACAGCAGTGAGGACGCCGTCTTCACCATCGGCCCGTACACCTTCAGGCCGGCGTCGAAACTGCTGGTGCGCGCCGACAAGAACCAGAGGATCCGCTTGACCAGCAAGGAAGTTGCGATCCTCAAATACCTGTACCGTGCGGGCGATCGCGTCACGTCACGCCAGGTCCTGCTGAACGAGGTCTGGGGCTACAATACCGGCATAACCACGCATACGCTGGAAACCCATATCTATCGCCTGCGCCAGAAGATCGAGGTCGATCCGGATGACTTCTGCATTCTTGTCACGGTGCCCGGCGGCTACCGGCTGAACGCGGCGGCCACGGTTGGAGAGGGCTCAACCGCCGGGCGCCCGCTGACCTCGTAGGTCAGGCGGTCGCCCGGGTGCTATGGAATGATGGGCCAGCGGGTTGCCCGGATGTGCGTCTGGGCAATCGGCTTTGATGGTGTCAGGGCTTCGAGCGCTTCAACAACCGAGCCGTAGTGCTGGCTGCGCCCGTTCACCGGCTGCACGTAGACCCCGCCGGCTTCCTGCCAGATGATCCAGCGGCAGGGGAGGCTGCCGAAGGGATACACAGCCAGGACTTCCTCATACTGTTCATTGTCCGAGCCATGATCCAGGCGAACGACCATGCGCATGGCATGCGCTTCCGACCAGGCCTGGACCAGGATCAGATCGGGAATGGCAAAGGACAGGCCTTTCAGGATCTTCATCACGCCCTCCGTTCCTCGATGATGATCGGACGTTATCGAGGCCCCGGCAGCGATGATGTGACGCATGCCACTGTTCAGGATTTTTCCGGCGGCACGAGCGGCAGGGCAGGGTGCCTTTGATAAGCGCCACAGCGGACCGCAGATCGGTTGAGACAGGGCGACGGCGCGCCCCGCCGTCATGGCGGCCCGGATGAGCCGATCGATGACGAAATGATAACAGTTCTGCTGCTCCTGCGCGGAAGGCCATATCGCACCGTTAACAAACTCTTAACTCCTGGCGATTAGGCTCCGCCGGGTCGAACACCTGAATCGGACACCCTGCATGGGAAGTCTGCAGACAAAGCCGGCGATCGTCCCGATCCAGAGCACAGGCCCCGCAGGTGCGCATGGCAGCGTCGCGGCCTGGCTCGACGGCTTGCTGGCAGGCCTGGCATCGGGAGTCGCGGCACCATGGTATGCGGGGGACATCCGCCGGCGTCTCCAGCATGTGCCGTTCGAGGCCGTTCTGGCGGCGATCGAGCGTTCCAGGCCGAATCCCGGCGCCGGGGTCGAGATCTCCCTGCACAAACAGTGGATCGCCGCGAACGCCGCCACGTCGCCGCTGCTGCATGCGGCCTGGTTCAGTCTCGGCGTCCTGCTCGCGCGTGAGGGCAATCCTGCACAAGCGGCCATCGCCTACGCCAACGCGCTGGCGTTGCGGCCCGACATGCATTGTGCCGCGGTCAACCTCGGCCTGCTTCAGGAGGCGCTCGGCCAGCCGGAACAGGCGCTGGCCACCTGGCAGGCGGCGGAGCAACCCGAGGCCGCGCGCCTGGCGCTGGAAATCCAGCAGGGCCGCCTGCTGGAACGGCTTGGCCGGCTCGAGGAAGCGGAAAGCATCCTGCGCCGGGTGCTGACCACCGATGCGGCGCAGGCGGATGTTATCCATCACTGGGTTCATATCCGCCAGAAGATGTGCCTCTGGCCGGCCGCGCCGCCGGATGTTCCGGGCGTAACGCCCGAGGACCTGGTTCGTGGCTGCAGCCCGCTCGGGCTCCTGGCGCTGACCGACGACGTCGACCTGCAGCGCGACGGCGCAGCCGCCTGGGTGACGCGGAAGACCAGGCCGGCGCCCCGGCGCCTCGCGCCATCGCGGCCCTATGGCCATGCCCGGACCAGGATCGGCTACCTGTCCTCCGACTTCGGCAACCACGCCATGAGCTACCTGGTCACCGAACTGTTCGAGCGCCACGACCGCGGCCGCTTCGAGGTGTTCGGCTACTGTGCCGGCCACGACGACGGCACGCCGTTGCGACGGCGTGTCCTGGCGGCGTTCGACCAGTGCCGCCTGATCCGCACGCTGCCCGACGAGCAGGCGGCGCAGCTTATCCGCGACGACGAGATCGACGTGCTGGTCGACCTGAACGGCATCACCGACGGCAGCCGCCTTGGCGTCCTGCGCTGGCGGCCGGCGCCCATCCAGGTCACCTATCTGGGCTTCGTCGGCCCGGTGCCGCTGCCGGAGCTCGACTCCATGCTGTGCGACGGCGTGGTCGTCCCGCCGGAACACGCCGTCGCCTACCAGCCCACACCCCTGCCGATCGGCCGGGTGTTCCAGGCGAACGACGGCAAGCGGACACGCGGCTTCCGGCTGTCGCGCGCCGAGGCTGGGCTGCCGGTGGATCGGTTCGTGTTCTGCTGCTTTTCCGGGCACTACAAGATCACCGAGCCCATGTTCGCCGCCTGGACGTCGATCCTGCGCCAGGTTGACCGGTCCGTGCTGTGGCTGCTGGCGGACAATCCGTATTCGCAGCGGAACCTGCTTGCGGCGGCGGACCGCGCCGGCATCGCCGGGGAACGCCTGATCTTCTCCGAGCGCGCCGATCCGGATCTGTATCTCAGCCGGCTGGGGGTGGCGGATTTGTTCCTGGATACGTTTCCCTACAATGCGGGGACGGTGGCGAGCGATGCCATCCGCATGGGCCTGCCGCTGGTGACCCTGTGCGGCCGATCCTATGCGTCGCGCATGGCCACGAGCCTGCTGCTTGCCATCGGCGCATCGGCGGGCGTTGCCACCAGCCTCGCCCGGTATGTCGAGACCGCTGTCCGGCTGGCCAGGGAGCCGGCTGACCATGCGCGATTCAAGGCGCTGTTTGGGCAGCGGGCCTGGCGGCGGACGATCGGCGACACCGGTCGGTTCATCAGGGATTTCGAGGCAACGCTGGTGTCCCTTGTTCATCACGACGGCGCGGTGCCTGCGGATTGGGGCACGGCCGATGGACCGGGCGACAGCCCGATGTAGCCGGAGGCGTGGCGCGTGACAGGCCGTGGGACGAATTACTCATAGCCGCGCCGGCCAGGGGGCGCCGAAAAGCTGACCTCCCGTGCCAGCGGGCCTTGACTGTAACGCAATGGCTGGCGGAGTCGGGTCGTCTCTCTATCGTCATGGCCGGGCGTGTTCCGGCCATCTACCCCCCCCCGCCGTCGAAGCGCAGATGGCCGGGACTGCCGCCCGGCCATGACGGAGGGGCAACGGACCAGGCCGCCAAATCCTTCACCATCCTGATACGCATGGGGATACGCCCTACCAAATTCACACATCGTGCGAACGATCGTCCGATGGTCTTCAAAGTCGGGTTTTTGCGGCTCATTACGATACAATCGGAGCACCAGATCGGGCGACGGCGCGTCCAACCGTCTTTTATCGACGCTACTGCGGAATTGTTTCCATGATCTGTGAACCTGATAGGGATACGCCCGGCCATGACGGGGAGGCAACGGACAATCTCAACGCCGATTGGGTTCAAGGCCCAGTCGCGCGCCTGCGTGGCGCCTTTGGTTTGGCGCGGGACGCCTCCGTTGCCGCTTCGATCGCCTTGCGCGCCCAGTCACGGAACGTCTCGCCGTCGTCCAGCAGATCCGGCGGGCAGCGCCAGTACGACCGGAGCGTATGGGTGCCGGTCCGGGTCTCGTAGCTGAACGCCGCCTCGCCCGCGGCTTCAAACGCCGCCAGATTGGCCGCGCCGGCTTTCAGGAACAGTTCGTCGCGGACGATCAGGCCGAACATCAGGCCACGATGGAACAGTCCGACGCCGCCGAACATCCGCCGCGCCGACACCGGCCCAAGCGGGTCGAGCAGTTCCACCACAAGGTCGGCGAGTCTGTCCGGCTGTCGCATGCCACAGCATACCGCGGACCGCGGGCGCTGCCGATCCCGGTGCCGCAGCGGATCAGGAGACCGCGCGCAAAACCCCGGCGCAGACCCGGTCCACCGCCTGGTCCGTCAGGTCCGGATGGATCGGCAGGGCCAGGATGCGGCGCGACAGGTCCTCCGACACCGGCAGAGGCGTCCCGTCGTGCTGCGCCTGGTAGGCCGGCTGGTGGTGCAGCGGGCGGGGGTAGTAGATCGCCGTCGGCACGCCATCGTCGCGCAGAGACGCCTGCACCCGGTCGCGGGCCGCCTCGTCCGCCAGCAGGATCGCATAGATCGCCCAGGCGCTGGTGCTGTCGGCGACGCGCTGCGGCGTGACCACCGCGGTGCCCAACCGCTGGTCATAGGTCTGGGCAATGCGCTCGCGTGCGTGGAGTTCCGCCGGGAACACCGCCAGCTTGGCCAGCAGCACCGCGGCCTGGATCGAATCGAGGCGGCCGTTCATGCCGGTGCGCAGCACCTCGTAGCGGGTCTTGCCCTCGCCGTGCGTGCGCAGGCTGCGGTAGAGATCGGCCCGGTCCGCGCTTTCGGTGAACAGCGCGCCGCCGTCGCCATAGGCGCCCAGCGGCTTGGAGGGAAAGAAGCTGGTCGCCGTCGCATCCGCCTCGCTGCCCACCGGATGGCCGTGCAGCCTGGCGCCGAAGCTCTGCGCCAGGTCGTCCAGCAGGAACAGATTGTTGCGCCGGGCGAGGTGCGTCAGGGCGGGCCAGTCGGCGGGCTGGCCGAACAGGTCCACGCCGATGACCGCGCGCGGCGTCAGCCTGCCGGCGGCGCGGACCTGCTCGATCCGCTGCGCCAGGTGCGCCGGGTCGATCTGGAAGGTGCGCGGATCGACGTCGACGAATACCGGCGTGGCACCCAGCAGCAGCGGCACTTCGGCGGTGGCGGTGTAGGTGAACGCCGGCAGGAACACCGCGTCGCCGCGGCCGATGCCCTCGGCCATCAGGGCGATCTGCAAGGCATCGGTGCCGGAACTGACGCTGACGCAGTGCCGCGCGCCGCAGAATTTCGCCAGTTCGGCCTCCAGTTCCCGCACCTCGGGGCCGAGGATGAACTGGCAGTGCTCCAGCACCGCATCCAGCCGGCGGCGGAGGTCGGTGGCAATACGCGATTGCTGCGCCTTCAGATCGAGGAACGGGACGGGAGGGGGG
>NZ_NHRY01000077.1 GCF_002937115.1 Rhodopila globiformis
GTCACGGACAAGGCCATTGAAGCGCATGTCTATGACCGCGTGCGGAACTTCCTGGCTCGGCGCCATAAATTGCCTGCGCGGGCGATTGGGCCGTTTACGATGACCGCGGTGTTCGGCGAGCTTGGCGTGCCGCGACTGCGTCACTGTCGACGGCGTGGGGCTACGTCTTGAACGGCCGCGAAGCCAGTCGGAAAGCCGGATGCGGGAAATCCGCACGTCCGGGTTGATGAGCGGGGGGGGGAGACGGGTTGCGCAAGCGATACCGCGCTCTCCCTCGACTCTACTGTCTCTGTGGTGGATCATCGTCGGCCGCCGCCGGCACCGGCCATGACAGGGACGCACGCCCCTGGCCGCACCGTCATATGGTCTGAACGGGCGCTCCGGCCGCAACCCAGGCAGCCTGAGGAAAGCGATGCCGCCGTATTCCTGCAAGCGGAGTCCCAACTGTCCTGCGGTATGCTGTAGCGCCAATGCGGACAAGCCGGGCTACAACGCAGGACGCGCCAGCAGCCAACGGTCAAGCTCTACGCCGGTTAACCTCTGTACCGGAAACACGACGCGGCTCGATCCCCAAACGCACCTACACCCGCATCGGCATCAGCACATACAGCGCGCTGGCGTCCGCCGCGTCCTGTACCACCGTCGGCGCGGACCCATCGGAGAAGCGGAACTCCACCTGCTCGGGGATCTGGTCGGTGATGTCGTTCAGGTAGCGCGCCTGGAACCCGATCTCCAGCGGGCCGGCGTCGTACTTGACGCGATCGGCGTCGAGTTCCTCGCTCGCGGTGCCCTGCTCGGGGCTGGCGGCGGACAGCGTCAGCAGGTCCCGCGCCAGCGACAGCTTCACCGGCCGTGACCGCTCGGACGAGATCGCCGCGACGCGCGCCACGGCATCGGCGAAGTCCTTCTTGCCGACACGCAGCACCTTGTCGTTGCCGCGCGGGATCACCCGCTCGTACTCCGGGAAGGTGCCGTCGATCAGCTTGCTGGTCAGCAGCATCTGGTCGGCGTGGAACTGGATGCGGGTGTCGGACAAGGCGATCTCGACATTGCCGGTGACCTCGTCCAGCAGCTTGCGCAACTCGTTCACCGTCTTGCGCGGGATGATCACGCCGGGCATCGAGGCGGCGCCCTCCGGCAGCGGCTCCTCCACCCGCGCCAGGCGATGGCCGTCGGTCGCGACCGCGCGCAGCACCGGCGTGTCGTCGGTCTCGGCGTGGTGCAGGTAGATGCCGTTCAGGTAGTAGCGGGTTTCCTCGGTGCTGATCGCGAACTTCGTGCGGTCGATCAGTGAGCGCAGGGTCTGCGCCCCCAGGCTGAACCTGTGCGGCAGGTTGCCGGCGGTCATGGCGGGGAAATCCTCGACCGGCAGCACCACCAGCTTGGTGTCGTAGCGCCCGGCCCGCAGCGAGAGCTGGGCGTCGCCGCCGGGATGGTCCAGCTCGACCTCCGCGCCGTCGGGCAGCTTGCGGACGATCTCGTACAGCGTCGCCGCCGGCGCGGTGCAGGCGCCGTTGCGGATCGAGGTCGCCGGCACGTCCTCGACGATGGCGATCTCCATGTCGGTGGCCGTCAGCGTCAGCTTGCCGTCCTTCACGGCGATCATGACATTGGCCAGGATGGGGATGGTGTTGCGCCGCTCCACCACGCTCTGCACATGGGCCAGCGCCTTGATCAACGTGGCGCGGTCGGCCTTTAGCTTCATGGTCTGCATCCTACCTGGGTCCGGCCGCTTTTGGACCCCGCCCGGCGGGGAAGCGAGCGATTCGCGTAGTCCAGTTTAGCAATTCGCGCGGAGTTCCGCCAAGGACCGTCACGCTGTCGCGGCGATTCTCTCTTCCGGCGCGGGGCCGAACACCGTGGCCTTCCACCCGACGTCTGTCAATGGACTGGCAGGTACCGAATCGCCGCGAGGAGAATGCCGACCGCGATCACCAGCATGCCGCCGAGATGGATGATCAGGCGCTGTTCGAGGACAAGCAGGCGATCATCCAGGTAGGGCTTGGTCACCAGGTCCGCCGTGCCCGCCGCCTCAGCCAGGGCCGTCGAAAACGTGCGGGCCTGCTCCGGCGTGAAGCCGCCGGACTGCAGGCGATCGGCGAGCTTCAGAGTATCGAACGGTACGGCGTTCATCGGATATCTCCTGGACGGGGATAATGGTGAATCGCTGCCGCCATTGCAACGGGTTCGTCACGGCCTTGTCGTGGCTGGACAGAAGATTGACGTCTTCACCCGGGCCAGCCGGTGTTCGCTTCCGAACTCCGGGTAGCGTCCAACCGGAGATCCGCTCTATGCCCTGGCCGGGACCCGCGCCGCCAGCAACGGCCCCAGCACGTCGTCCACCCCGGCGATCAGGATCTGCACGCCGATGCACATCAGCAGGAACGCCGCCAGCCGGGTCACCGTGCGGGTCCCATGCGGCCCCATCAGCGTCGCCAGCCGATCGGCGTAGTGGTAGGTGAGCCAGATCACGACCGTCATCGCCAGGGCGGCCGCGGTCATGCCCAGGAAGAACCATCCCAGCCCGGCGAACAGCGGCGGACGGCCGGCGCCCAGCGTCACCGCGACGGAAATCGTGCCCGGCCCGGTGGTGATGGGAATGGTCAGGGGAAACAGCGCGATGTCGTCGGCACCCTCGGCGGGAGCGGCTTCTTCCTGCTTCCGCGCCTCCCGCCGTTCCGGCGCGTTCAGCAGGTGCCAGCCGCTCAGCGCCACCACCAGGCCGCCAGCGACCCGCAGCGCCGCCAGCGTGATGCCGAAGAACGCCAGGATGTAGGACCCGGCCCACAGTGCGACCATCATCACGCACAGCGAGTACAGCGCCACCTGCCGGGCGATCGCCGCCCGTGCCTCCGGCGGGCGGTTGCCGGTGACGCCGCGGAAGATCAGCGCCCCGCTGATCGGATTGACGATGGAGAACAGCGCCGGGAAGCCCAGCAGGAAGGCGTTGACGGCGTGCAGCATCCTCCGGTCAGCCGAGCGGAGGCCGCTTGTCCGCCCAGGGCTGGATGCGCTCGAACGCCGCCGCCGCCTGCAAGACGCCCAGGTCGTCGAACCGCCGGCCGACGATCTGCAGGCCGACCGGCAGCCCGTCGGCGGTGAAGCCGCAGGGCACGCTGGCGGCGGGGTTCCAGGACATGTTGAACGGGTAGGAGAACTCCGCCCAGCTCACCCAGTCCCAGTCATGCTGCGGCCAGTGCGCGGGCATCAGCGTCTCGGCCGGGAAGGCGGCGACCGAGACGGCGGGCGTCAGCAGGAAGTCCCAGTCCTCGAACCAGCGGTGGATGGCGGCGACATAGGCCATCTTGCGCTCGCGTGCCGCCTGGTAGTCGGCGATCGAGACATTGTCGGACGCCTTGATGCACGCCACCAGCCCGGGGTCCATCCGCTTTTCCCACTGCGCGAGATGCGGCTTCAGCCGGGTCATGTGGGCCGACCAGAAGAAGCGGATCAGGTCCGGCCCCGGCGCGGCCCAGGGCGTCGGCACGTCCTCGACCGTGGCGCCAAGCTCACTGAACCGCTGTGCTGCGGCCCGCACCAGCGCCGCCACATCGGGATCGACCCGGGCGTGCCCCAGGTCCGGGCTGTAGGCGATGCGCCGCCCCTTGATGCCTTCGTGCAGGCGGGCGCGATAGGCCGCCGGGCCAGCCTCCAGCGAGGAATAGTCCAGCGGATGCGGCCCGGCCATCACCTCCAGGAACAGCGCGCTGTCGGCGACGGTGCGGCTCATCGGGCCGTAATGCGTGGTCATGTCGGCGGTGCTGACCGGATAGGCCGGCACCCGGCCGAAGCTCGGCTTCAGGCCGAACACGCCGCAGAAATGCGCCGGCATGCGGATCGAGCCGGCGCCGTCGCTGCCCTGGTGCAGCGGCCCGAACCCCGCCGCCGCGGCCGCCCCGGCGCCGGCGGACGAGGCCCCGGCGTTCATGCCGGATTTCCACGGATTGTGCGTGATGCCGGTCAGCGGCGAGTGCGATACGCCAGTCCAGCCGAACTCCGACGTCGTGGTCTTGCCCACGATGATCGCCCCGGCCTCCTTCAGCCGCGGCACGATCGGCGTGTCCTCCGTCGGCTGATAGTCCTTGAAGATCAGGCTGCCGTGCTGTGTCGGCATGTCCCGGGTAATCGCCAGGTCCTTGATCGTCACCGGCACGCCGTGCAGCCGGCCGATGCGGCCGCCGGACATCAACTGCGCCTCGGCCCGGCGGGCGGCCTCCATCGCCTGGTCCGCCGCCAGGTACGCGAAGGCGTTGACCTTCGGCTCCAGCGCCGTGATCCGCGCCAGCAGCGCCTGCATGTATTCGACGGGGGACAGCTTCTTCGTGCGGATCAGGTCCGCCAGTTCGGTCGCCGGCAGGAAGCCGAGGTCTGCGGAATCCATTCCCTCTCCCTTTCGTTGCTCAGTAGGTCGCGCGGCCGCCGGAGACGTCGAACACGGCGCCGGTGGAGAAGCTGCACGCCTCGCTGGCCAGCCACAGCACCAGCGACGCCACCTCGTCGATCGTGCCGAACCGGCCGATGGGGATCTTCGACAGCATCCAGTCGATCTGCTGCGGCGTCATCTGCTCGAAAATCGGCGTCCGCACCGCGGCGGGCGTGACGCAGTTGACGCGGATTTCGGTGGCCGCCAGCTCCTTGCCCAGGGACTTGGTCAGGCCGATGACGCCGGCCTTCGAGGCGGAATAGGCCGAGGCGTTCGGATTGCCCTCCTTGCCGGCGATCGAGGCGATGGCGACGATGCGGCCGTAGCCGTTGGCCAGCATGAACGGCACCACCGCCCGGCAGCAGTAGAACACGCCCTTCAGGTTGATGTCGATCACCCGGTCCCAGGCGGCCACCGGATACTCCCAGGTTGGATGGTTCGGGCCGGTGATGCCGGCCGAGGCCACCAGGATGTCGATTTTTCCCAAGGCCGCGGCGGTGGCCTCGGCGGCGTGCTGGACCGCGTCGGGGTCCGTGACGTCGAGCGCGACGGTATGCGCCGCCCCGCTGCGGCCGAGCCCGGCCTCATCCACGTCCCACAGGCTGAGCCGCGCCCCCTCGGCAGCGAGGTGCCGGGCGATGCCGGCGCCGATGCCGGAGATCCCGCCGGTGACGATTGCCGTGCGTCCTGCGAACCGCTGCGCCATGGATGTTGCCTCCCGTCTGGCCGCGGAGTGTGGGGCAACCGGCTGTCCCCAGTCCAGGGGAGGCGGCCGGACGCAGGCCCATTGCGACACGCCGGCTTCCGCCATGCCGTGACGCGCTGGCGTCGGCAGCACAGCCTGCCATGGCATGGATGCAATGTCGGAACGTCCAGCCAGGAGACAGAAGTCAGCGACGTGCGGATCAGGGGCACGATGCGGGTCTGCGACAGGGCCACGCGCTGGCGCTGCCCGCCAGAGATCTGGTCGGGATAGCGCTAGCCCAACTCGCCGATGCCCATCAATTCCAGCAGCGGCGTCACCCGCCGGCGGACCTCGGCGGCGGGCTGCCAACCTCGGTCTGCATGCTGGCCCGGGCCACACGAAGGGTCTGCAAATCCTTGATCTGTGCTTCGACTTCGTCGGCGCGACGCTCGATCCTCCGGCGGCGTTCCGGTGACAGCTTGGCCTTTATCGCCTCCAGGGTCATGGTCATTCTCTTACTCCTTCAGCGTCCCTCGGAATTGGTCCGTTATGTCTGTTCTTGCTTCAGGTGTTCGGCAAATCCGCTTTGGTCCCCCATCCTGCATCCAACCCGGAAAAACGGCATAGGCAAATTCATGCCTCAAGCCATCCGGCACCTTCACAAACACCCATCCGACCGCATCCAGCCTTCATCCCCTCAATCGCCGCCCAAGCTGCCACAAGCGACGAACCGGGCCGAGCACCGTGCGCAGCGTGTTCATCTGCTGCTCCAATCTGCCGATCCGTGCTTCATGCCGGCGCAACAAATCCTCGGTCAGCGCGCCCGCATCCCGGCCAGCGTCCCAATCGGCCTTCTCGGGCAGCATCGGCGCCGGCCGGCCCGGCTGCATCGATTTCTCAATAAAGGCGATGTTCGTCTCGATGGTCAGGCGGCTGATCGCCAGATAGGGCTTTGTTCCGGTGCTCAGTTCCTGCACCAGCGGCTCGACAAGCTGCTTGACCACGCCGACCATGCCATGCTGGCTGCTGCGGAAGATGGTTGACCCCTCGACCGCGTCGTTCCAGTCAGGCTCCTCGAACGTCGTGCCGTCCGGATACGCGGGCAGGAAGCCGGTGCCAAAGTCCTCAATGACATACAGTCCACCTGGCACCAGGTGACGGGGAAATAAATACTGTAACGATCTCTTGGTCAGATAGCCGATATGGGACGCATCATCGATGATGACATCGAACGGACCGCCGGCAACCTCGGCCGCGCGCTCCAGCACCGCGGCATCGCCTTGGCTGCCCTGGACGAAATGGATGCGATCCTGCCTCAGGATACGCGGCGGCGGATCGGCAAGGTCAATTCCGACGATCGTCGCCCGCGGCAGATAGTCCCGCCACACTAGCAGGGAGGCGCCAGACGACACCCCGAGTTCCAGCAGGCGCAGGCTTTCGTTCCGCTTTCCCTCCAGCAGGCTGCGGTAGGAGGCGATATAGCTGGAGGCCTTACGGGTAAAATCGCCGAGCGCATAATAATGCGCCACCAGCGCGTCGAGGGAAGGTTCGCCAAGCGAGTCAGCCATGAGTCTCACATCTCTCACAAGAATCGGCTGCATTGGCCCCCGATCGAGTGAAAGTCCTTCTGCAACAACGCCTTGTCGCGGAGCAGAGGCAGTCCCCGATACCGGTGCGGTGCAGTCTGGACGGGTTCATATAACGTCCAGCCGTGACGATGAGAAGACGATCGTGACGGCCCATGAGCCGATCCAGAACCTCATCATGGACATCGTTGATAACTGCAACCTAGGCTGCCCGTTCTGTCTCTGCGACTACGCGCAGACCAGAACGACGCATATGATGTCCGAAGCGGCCCTTAGAGCGGCAGTGCGGCTGGCGTGCTTCACCACCGAGGGCAGTTTCTGGTTTTCGTGTTTGCATGAGCCGACGCTGCATCCGCATCTGACAGCATTCATCGAGCCGGTGCCACATGCCTGCCGGTCGAAGCTGCTTTACACCACCAATCTGGCGAAGCGCATGCCCGGCGCATATTTCCAGATGCTGGCCAGCAGTGGCATGCATCACGTCAACCTAGAGCAGTTTCACGCTGACTGGAAATGGCGGAGCTATGCCAAACCGATGAAATTGCTCGCAAAATTTGAGTTGGAGTGTTTCCAGTCAGGCTGAAAGCGCTCTATCGAACGAGTCGCTGGACCGGGCCATTTATGAAGCGGTGCGCAAGGGCACGCGCTTCCATGTTTTTCAAAGAAAAACCTGCTTACGCACTTTTCTCAGCCTCTGGGGCATGATACATAGCATGAACATCCGGTTGTAGCGAGGCGGTGGCAATGGCTCGGAACAAGGTGCAATTCCAAAAGGGCCTCAGCGAGGCGGCGTTCG
>NZ_NHRY01000078.1 GCF_002937115.1 Rhodopila globiformis
CCAATCGCCGCTCGCCGCGGACCTACGACCGCGACCTCTACAAGGCGCGCCATCTGATCGAAAATTTCTTCGCCAGGCTCAAGCAGTTCCGTGCCATCGCAACCCGCTATGACAAGACTGCCCGCAACTTCCTCGCCGCGGTCCACCTCGCCGCCGCCGTCGTTTGGCTTAATTGACGACACGCCCTAGTCGTCGCCCGGCTGACGCAATCGCCGGGGCCAGCGACGCCCTCACAAGGCCGAAACGAAGGGCAACCTTGATGAAATGGGCTGAGAGACGGTTGGTCATCATCTATAACGTGTGTCCCGATGTCGGATGCACATCAGCCGACGGCAATGTGCCGGTCCGAAGGAACTCCGCACACGTGTCGGCATGGACGATAGCTACGCGATGGTGGGCCGCCCGATATACCTGCATGCGGCCAGGTTCGATAACGGCGACATTGGGGCTCTGGAAGTCCTTGAAATTGAAAGTTGCCAGAATATGCGCGCGGCCCGCAATGGCGGTATCAAGAACACGTCCGTCTTCATCGCCAGCACGTGGCGGGACGACAGACGGGTCGTAAGGGTTGTAGATCGGCATCGTGGCTTCCGCCGTCGAGGCGACTCCGCCACCAAGCACGACATGTGGTGCGACCCCCGCTGGGCCGCGCCTGGACATAGTGCCGATGTTGGAGCAGAAGGCGGACGCATCGCCGGGTCCGTAGCCAAGCTTTACGAGGACGTCCTCCAGGCGAGATAACATGGTGTGAGATACCACGACCTGAATGGCTCCTGCCGTGCAACGCCCGGCCTGAACCGCCTCGACGATGGCTTGGGCGGCAGTTTGCCGCTCTGAGGGGCGGACTGAGGCACGCAGGTAACGAACCCATACGTTCAGATCAACGCAGAGCCGAATGACTCGATGGACGGGGAGATCAAGCTCCACGTTTGAGAGCGGCCTTCGTGAGACGGACCGCCTCTGCATCAAGCGCCTCATCACTCATACCGTCAGGCATAAGCTCTAGAGAATGCGGCGCCATCCGCTGGCAGGTCATCTCGAACTCCGCGTTGTTGAGTGCTCGCGCGACCTCGTTCAAGGCGGCCCTCCGCTGGTCCGGCGTGCCAAGGTTGTCCAATGCGTTCACGGAGGCGCGCGCTTCCCTTGGCAAGGCCATGAAAAAGCGAACCGCCTGCGCCGCGAGCTGCGCGGGCGAGCGGCTTTCCCTTCGCGCCTCCAAGGTGACGGCCTCGGCGACATCGTCGGATACCCATGCCGAAACGGCTCTGCCAGCCATGTGTCCATCCTCCGAAAACTCAAGACACTCTAGAGCCTGGAGCGGCAACTAGCAAGGTGGATATCGGATGATGTCGGTTACCAGGCACGCTGTGCGCTGAGGTCGAGGCGTCGATGCCGTTCGCCAGATGTAAGCCGAATCCCTCAGATCCATATTTAACGCGGAAGCACGCAACAAGATGGAGCAGCCGACCAATTCACCCCAGTCTAAGTTGCCCAGGACAAATCGATCGCCAATCGGTTAGAACCCTGGTATATGGGGCGAATGGTGAACGGAGGATTGATACGGTATTATGGCTCAAATGCCCCCAACATGCGGCTCCCAGTTGTGGTAGACGTTCCTGTTGCTGCACCCGGTGGCCGCAATGGACTAGATTCGTGCTCCCGACGCGGCTCATGCAGATCCCGGTCGACCCGGCGGTCTACGCCAGACGTCACCCGCGATAGCCGCAACGATGTCGGAGCGCCGTTCGGGAATCAGATGCCGGGCGGGGGGGCGCTTGGCTCCTCGGGGTCGTCGGGCCACACAAGCATCGGCCGCGGGCGGAACTTGAGGCCAGCGTAGATGTCGGCCAGGGAGAACCGGACACCCAGCATCGGCAGGTCCAGCATCGCCTCCGGCCCAATCAGCGGTTCCGGGTGTTCCATCCAGGCGCCATCCGGGCCGCGTCGGTGCATGAGCGCCTGGGGGGCGTAGGGGTCGATGAGGACAATCGCCTCGATTGAGGGGACCGCACGGAAGTCCTCGATCTTGGCGAGGAAGTCGAACTGGTCGCTGCCGCCGACATTGGATTTTGACAGCACCTCGAAGACGGCGCGGGGCTGGTCGGCCTCCATGCCGTCCTCGTCGGGTGCCCCGCATTCGACGCCGAAATCGGCCTGCCGACGGCGGTCGGCCGGCGTCGGAATCCGGATGAAGATGTCCGCAGTGAACGGCTGGCACCGCGATCCGGCCAAGGCCGCCTCAAGCAGCCGCAAGCCGTTCCGGACGATGCGGTCGTGGCGCCAAGTGGCCCCGGCCATCAACCGGACGACGAAGCCGTCGATCAGCTCGAAGCGGCCCGCCTCGCGGGGTTGCGAGCGGACGAAGGCGTAGAACTCGGCGACCGTCACAAGAGGGCCGCGTGGGGCTTCGGACATGGCCACCTCCTTCCCGGACGCGGACTATACGACAGAACCCGCTGTGGCGAATAAGAAAGCCGTCCCGCCACGAACCTCCTGCCAAGTCCACATTACAGTTCAGGAAATGCCGAACTTGGGGGCATTTGAGCCATAATGCCGGAGGCTCTTGTCGGCTTCCGGGGTGGACGGGTGAGGCGTCCCACGGCCCCGAAATCCAACCAGAACCGTGTTGAAAAGGTCCACGACACTGCCCTGTCGGACGACGTGCGCCCCCGCTGCGGCAACAGCCCTGCTGCATTTGCGTTCATCTGCGGTTCCATTTCTGCTTTGGCGCAGCACGCACGCGTTGGAACATCCCTCCCGCCGCCACGCTGATTCAGGAACCGCAGATGAACGCAAATGGGCCGGTGGTGAACTGGACCTCCGAACGTGCTGTTGGCCGCGCGCCGATCGTTGCCAGGGCGCTCGGTTGCGGTTTTCAAGGCTCCTGCCGGGTTCCGGATGGGCGGTGAAGCGTCTCACCACCCCGAAATCCAACAAGAGCCACTGCGGTTTGCTGCCGATCCGTCTATGATAGGCGGGACAACGCACGGGATACAGGCGATGACCGACAAGGAGACGCTGATCCGCCAGTACGCAGCCGGTGATCTTACCTGGCACGCGCTGCAGGAGCGTGGCTTCAACGACTACATCCAGGTTCTTGCCGCCCTTGGTGAACTCGGCCTGAGGCCGCCGATCGCCCCGATGACCGGCCCGAACCGCGCGGCGCGGGAGCGAGGGCGTGCCATGATCCGTGACGCCCTACGGGCGCGGCCGTGAGCGAAACATTCAGCCTTTGATCACCGATGAGCATCGACGACGTAACGACGCAGGGCCTCCGCGTTAGCCGCTCAACCTGGTTTCTCCGGATCAGCAACAGCCGATGCGAAGCGCGCCGCTGAGGCCTGCGCTTCCGCAAGCAAAGACGACCAGTCACCGGGAGGGTTGCCCCGCTTCAGCACGCCGGCAAACACCGCATAGGGATCGCTGGATGCACCGGCCTTGCGCAGCGTGTCGCGATCATTGACCCAGGCATACACGATGATCCGGGACGCGGAATCAACCCGGTAGAACAGACGGAAGCGATTGGCGCCGAATTTCGCCCGGAACCAGTGCCGATGCGCGGGACCGAGCGTGTTGCCCTGGCGAAACGCCGGCGCAAGCGGATCGCGCGGGATCCGGTCCAGGACCATCGTCATCAGGGCCGGAAGTAGCTTGACATTGGCGTTTCCCGGCCAGTCTTTCGGGTTGGCCTGCCGGGCACGCTCGGCTGCGGCCGTCAGTCCTTCAAGCTGGTCGAGAAACAGCGGCAGGGCGAACAGCGTCCAGCCATGGCGCTGGATCACGGCTTATAATCCGACGTCGCCCTCGATCGGGGCGTCCGGATCGACGTCGATGTCCCTGGTCAGGCGCTTGATCCGTCCGACGAGATCGGCGGGCAGCGGAACAATGGCCTCCGGCCGGGTTTTGATCTCGCGCGCCAGCAGTTCCAGGAACGGAGCGAGCGCGGGATCGGTGGCCGAGTCATCGGCGGCATGGACGGTGACGGCGCCATCTTCGATCCGGAACGCGATGCGGCTGCCATAACCCAGGCCAAGTGCTTTTCGAACGGCCTTCGGAACCGTGGTCTGGCCTTTAGCGGTGATGGTGCAGATTTCCTCGATCGGCATGGCACTCTCCAGTCGTGCCAAATGTAAGGAATCTGCATTACCAATTCCAGCACTTTCCGGGCGCCTGTCATGCCGTCGGACGTTCCGCGACCGCTGGCAACTGGCCTGTCCCCGCCAACCGCGCTAGACACCCGGCTTCTCCGGCTGCACACGCCCCGCAAACACCAAGGACCCCGCCATGCCTGCCTATCGCTCCCGCACCACCACCCACGGCCGCAACATGGCCGGCGCCCGCGGCCTGTGGCGCGCGACCGGCGTGAAGGACGGCGATTTCGGCAAGCCGATCATCGCGGTGGTGAACAGCTTCACCCAGTTCGTGCCGGGGCATGTGCATCTGAAGGACCTCGGCCAGCTGGTCGCGCGCGAGATCGAGGCGGCCGGCGGCATCGCCAAGGAATTCAACACCATCGCGATCGATGACGGCATCGCCATGGGGCATGACGGCATGCTGTACAGCCTGCCGTCGCGGGAACTGATCGCCGACAGCGTCGAGTACATGGTCAACGCCCACTGCGCCGACGCCATGGTCTGCATCTCCAACTGCGACAAGATCACCCCCGGCATGCTGATGGCGGCGATGCGGCTGAACATCCCGGCGATCTTCGTCTCCGGCGGGCCGATGGAGGCGGGCAAGGTGGTGCATCGCGGCGAAACCCGCGCGGTGGACCTGATCGACGCCATGATCGCCGCCGCCGACGACACCGTCACGGATGCCGAGGTCGAAGTGATCGAGCGCTCCTCCTGCCCGACCTGCGGCTCCTGCTCGGGGATGTTCACCGCCAATTCGATGAACTGCCTGACCGAGGCTTTGGGCCTCAGCCTGCCGGGCAACGGCACGCTGGTCGCCACCCATGCCGACCGCAAGGGCCTGTTCCTGGAGGCGGGGCGGAAGATCGTCGAGATCACCCGCCGCTACTATGAGACCGACGACCTCTCGGTCCTGCCGCGCAGCATCGCCACCTTCGCCGCGTTCGAGAACGCGATGACGCTGGACATCGCCATGGGCGGCTCCACCAACACCGTGCTGCACCTGTTGGCGGCGGCGAACGAGGGGCAGGTGCCGTTCACCATGCGCGACATCGACCGCCTGTCCCGCCGCGTGCCGGTGCTGTGCAAGGTGGCGCCGTCCGTGCCCGACGTGCATGTCGAGGACGTGCACGCCGCGGGCGGCATCATGGCGATCCTGGGCGAGCTGGAGCGGGTGGGGCTGATCGACACCTCGGTCTCCACCGTGCACGCCGAGACGCTGGCCGAGGCGCTGCAGCGCTGGGACATCAGCCGCACCCAGGACGAGGCGGTGAAGACCTTCTACCGCGCCGCGCCGGGCGGCGTGCCGACCACCGACGCCTTCTCCCAGTCCGCCCGCCACGGGTCGCTGGATGCTGATCGGCAGACGGGGGTGATCCGGGAGGCGGCGCACGGGTTCTCGAAGGACGGCGGGCTGGCGGTGCTGTACGGCAACGTCGCCGAGGACGGCTGCATCGTGAAGACCGCCGGCGTCGATGCCAGCATCCTGGCCTTCGCCGGCCAGGCGCGGGTGTTCGAGAGCCAGGACGCGGCCGTCAGCGGCATCCTGGGCGGCGGGGTGAAGCCCGGCGACGTCGTGCTGATCCGCTACGAGGGGCCGCGCGGCGGGCCGGGGATGCAGGAGATGCTGTATCCGACCAGCTACCTGAAGTCGAAGGGCCTGGGCAAGGTGTGCGCCCTGGTCACCGATGGCCGGTTCTCGGGCGGCTCGTCCGGCCTGTGCATCGGCCATTGCTCCCCGGAAGCCGCCGAAGGCGGGGCGATCGGCCTGATCGAGGATGGCGACACCATCACCATCGACATCCCCAGCCGGACCATCCGGCTGGAGGTTTCCGATGACGTGCTGGCACGGCGCCGCGCGGCGATGGAGGCGAAGGGCGACGCCGCCTGGCAGCCGGTGGCGCGGCAGCGGCACGTGTCCTCGGCGCTGAAGGCCTATGCCGCGATGGCCACCAGCGCGGCCCGTGGCGCGGTGCGGGACGTGAGCGCGGTGCGGCGGCGGTAACCAGGCGAAGACCCGGGCCTGGCCGGCGACAGGCGCGGCATCACGCGGCTGTCGGCGCGTCAGGCTTCGGCGCCGCTGTACGGGCGTGGCGAATCCGGTCGCCATCCCGCCGGTGGGGCAACCGCGCCGCAAGCTCACGCAGCAGCGCCCGGGCGTCGCACAGGTCCCTGGTGCCGAATCCTTCGGTGAACCAGGCATGGACCGGCGCGAGAACGTCGTAGGCCTCCCTGGTCCGGCCCCGGTCGCGCATGAAGCGCGCGTAGCTTGTCGCGGTGCGCAGTTCCCAGGACCTGGCCTGCTGGCGCCGCGCCCAGTCGAGCGAGGCACGGTAATCGCGCTCGGCAGCTTGAACATCGCCGGTTTGCACGCGAACTTCGCCCCTGATCCGGAGGATTTCGGCGATGTAGCTGCGCTCCTCCCAGCCCGGGCGCTCGACCTGCTGGATGGCGGCGTCGAGCAGGCGCAATGCCTCGTCCAGGCAGCCGAGGCGCGCCATGCCCTCGGCAAGGACGCTCCTGCAATAGGGAATGCCATTTCGGCCGCCGCCGGCCTCCCAGGCTGCCAGGCTCGTCCGGAGCAGGTCCGTTCCTTCGGCCGCTTCGTTCAGCCGGATCAGCACCATGCCGCGGAAAATGGGCGCGAGAATGCGGCAGAAGAAAGGCAGGCCCAGCTCTTCGCCCAGCCGCTCGCCTTCCATGGCGCGCGCAAGCGCCTGGTGGGGCTCGCGCAGATAGTTGAAGATCTGCGCGCCCGTCGCGGCCGTGAACGCGAGGTCGAACGGATGCCCGGTCTGGCGCGCGTGGGCCTCCTTGGCGGCGTTGATGCTGATCGCCTGGTCCGGATAGCCCAGGATCCAGGCCGCCTTGGACAGGTAATGCAGCGCGTGCGATTTCGGGTCGTGGTTGAGGACCTCGGCAAGATCCCTGTCCAGGCTCGTGTCGTACAGCGACAGCACCTGCTGTGCGTGATGCCGGCAGTCGACGAAATCCCCGGCCCAGAAGCAGCCAGTCAGCATGGCGTGGTGCCCCTGCATCAGCGTGTTCCTGTCCCGGTACAGTCCGGCGACGTCGAGCGTCTGCCTGGCCCAGTTCAGCGACTCGGCCACGCGGCCCGCGGACAGCACGTGCAGGAAGGTGCCCAGCAGGACCGGCAGCAACGCATCCATGCGGTCGAGAGACCGGGCAAGCACGAGCGCGGGAAAGACGCTGGCCCAGACTTCCTCGGCCTGCCAGCCCTTCAGCCGCATCCCGGCCGTGCCCAGCGCCGTGCGAAGATCCAGTTCCAGGCTGTCGCGTTCGCGGGAGGGCGCAATCGCGGCGATCAGCTCCAGCCCTCGGTTCAGGTGCTTCACGGCCTCCGTCAGGGCCATGCGCCGGATCGCCAGCCGCCCGGCCTTGTGCCAGAGCGGAACGGCCTGGCCGAAGCGCGCGGCCTCGGTGTAGTGATGCGCCAGCAACTCGGGGCCGGTCTGCCGGAGGTCGGGCAGGTGCTCCTCGAGCACGGTCGCGATCCTGGCATGCAAGGCCTGCTTCTGGCTTCTGAGCAGGGAGTCATAGGCGGCATCCTGGACCAGGGCGTGCTTGAACCGGTAGACGGCAGCGGGCGGCGTGCCCTTGCAGGACGCCAGCCCTGACGCAACCAGCCGGTCGAGTGCCTCGTCGCGCTCGGCCTTCGCATGCGGCGCGACGGCCGCAACCAGCTCATAATCGAACTCGCGGCCGATCGCGGCGCCGACCTGGGCGATTTCCTTCATCGGCACGAAGCGGTCCAGCCGCGCCATCAGCGAGTCACGCAGCGTCGGCGGCACGCCCACCGCGATCGTGGCACCCGCGTGCCGGGAGCGGCTGCCGGCGTCACCGGGCGTCACCGTCTCCAGCACCGATTTCGTTACTTCCTCGATAAACAGCGGCACGCCATCGGCCCTGGCGAGGATCTGGTCCATCAGGTCGGGCGGCAAGGTGGTTCCGTGGCTGATACCCTCTATCAGCCGCACGCTCTGTGCCCTGGTCAGTTTTGGTAGAGTGATCGCCGTCACGTTGCCCCAGTTCAGCCAGTTGGACCGGAACCCGGGACGGTGCGTCAGGACGAGCAGCAGGGGAATCTGCGCCAGCCGGTGGACGAGCAGGTCGATCGAGCCCAGCGTGGTCGGATCGGCCCAGTGGACATCCTCGATCAGCACGACCGTCGGTTGCCGGCGCGCGATGGCCTCCGTGACGTCGACCAGGACCCGCAACGTTTCGTCCTTGGCCTTCTGCGGCGTCATCGTGACTTGCCCGTAGCGATGTTCGCACGGGATGGAGAGCATCGCGGCAATGAAGCCGGCGTCCGCCCGCGCGAGTCCGTACTGGCCCACCATCAGGCCCTCCAGCTTGTCGAGCCTGGCATCGGGCGTCTCGTTCCCGCGGAGCTTCAAGGCGCGCGCGAAGTTGTCGATGACCGGATGGTAGGCGCTGTTGACGCGGTGCGGCGAGCATTGCAGGCGCACGCTTTCGACCCGGTGCCGTTCAAGCCGGTCGCGCAGTTCCTTCAGGATGCGGCTCTTGCCGATGCCCGGTTCGCCGGATAGCAGAACGGCCTGTCCCTCGCCGCCCTGCGCGAGGTCCCAGCGCTCCAGCAGCAATGCCAGTTCAGCCTCGCGGCCGATCAGGGGAGCCAGGGGGCCGGCGCGAATGCGGTCAAACCGGCTGCCGGGCCTGGCGGGACGCTCGACCGCCCAGGTCTCCAGGCTTTCGGCGTCGTCGCGGACGAGCGGGGCGTGCGTGCGGTAACAAAAGAGCCCGCCGGTGAGACGGCGCGTCGCCGTCGTGACCAGGACCGTGTCCGCGTCGGCGTGCGCGGCGAGGCGGGCGACGTAGGTGACGGTTTCGCCCAGGACGGCAGGCTCGCCGGGCGATCCGCCAATGACCACCAGACCCGAGGCAATGCCGATGCGGCGATGCAGGCCACCGGGCTGGCCCGTCCAGGGCTGGCTGGCCGGTCCGACCAGCGCCAGTCCGGCATGGATCGCCCGTTCCGCCTGGTGCTCATCGGCCTGCGGATAACCGAAATAGGCCAGCATGCCGTCGCTGAGCAGTTGCGCCACCGTGCCGCCGGCTGCGCGGACGATCTGCGCGCAGTGGGCATGGAAGACGGTGAGAAGGGCGTGCAGATCTTCAAGGTTTCGCCGGGCGGCGAGAAAGGCCGGGCCTGACAGCACGCACTGCAGCACGGTCAACTGGCGCCGTTCGGGCGCGGCCGGACGCTGTTCCGGCGCGGTTGTGGCATCGCCGTCCTCGGGTTGCGCGGTCGGCGAGGCGCGCGTGACCCGCGCGGTGAACTTGTAGCCCGCACCCGGAGCGGTAACGATCAGGCTCGGGTGCCTGGGATCAGGTTCGATCTTTCGCCGCAGGCGCACCACCAGCATGTCGATGCTGCGGTCATATGGGTCGGCATCGCGTCCCGCCGTCGCGCTCAGCAGATCGTCGCGCGACAGGACCCGTCCGGGCCGATGCGCGAACTCCCGCAGCAGCCTGAATTCGCCGGGCGTAAGGGGAATCTCCGTCCCGGTCCGGCCGGTCAGGCTATGGCCGGCGAGGTCGAGGTCGTACTCCAGGAACCGCAGGATCACGGGCACCGGTTCATCGTGCGGCTGATACATTGCGCTAGCGGCCCGGTTTGGCCCAAGCCAGGCCGGCAACGCCGGTGCCAGGCCATGACGGTACGAAACCGGCGGGTGCCGGGGTGCCCGGGACTCCTGGCTCGGATTCCCGAGCACCTCCGTTTCGTCCTGATCTTTTCGGAATCGTTATGACCGGTGCACGACGTGCGGGATCCATGCGCCGGGCAGGGGCGGCGTTCGCGGCGCGGGCACCGCGATGCTTTGCACGATCCGGCAGGCGGTTGCCCGGAATCCGCAAATATGTAGTCCAGATCACGCGTGCTGATCGACGGGGCATCGTGTCCTCCGCTGCACGTCCGCAGATGATGGTCTCCCAGGTGGCGGCACTGTTACCGTCCGGTTACACGGCGATGATACACGATTTACAGCGTTCGCCTAATAAAGAGCCGGGTAGGAGCCAGTCCGCGCCTCCGGAACAGCCGGCGTATGCCGGCTCCGCCATGCGATCCCATAGAGCTTATGGGACGATGCCATCTGGTCAAATGATTTCTACTGCGACTCGATGAGTTCAATTTCAGCGGGCAGAAAGCAATGGTAACAGATGTCACCTACCTGGGTCCGGCTGCAATGTTCCTGTCGCGGGTTTCCAGGATCTATTATACATTGTCGCGTTCATTGTCGCCGGTTCATGGCATGGCATGGACGCTGCTCGTCCTCGCCGCCACCCTGCTCCTGCCGGGCAAGGCATGCGCCGGGCACACGGGCTATATCTTCGTCAGCCACGAGCAGAGCAACGACATTGCGGTCATTGATCCCCAGCAGGACTATCGCATCATCAAGTGGATCAGGACATCCCATCGGCCGCGGGAACTGAGGTTCCGCAAGGATCATCAACAGATATTGGTGGCCTGTGAGGAGGACGATGTCATCGACGTGGTCGATGTGGCGACACTCCAGGTTGCGGATCACATTCCGACCGGGCCACATCCCGTCATGTTCGCGCTGAGCCAGGACGAGGATTTCATCTATGTTCCTGACAAGGCGAGATCGACGATCGACAAGATCAGCGTCACGGACAAACTGATCGAACGTGAAATACCGACCGGGGCCGATCCCGAAGCCATCATTGCCGGCAGCGACGGAAAGACGTTGTATGTGACGTCCGCGGTGAACCACATGGTCCACGTGGTCGACCTGGAGGCCGCCGCGGTCACCGACAACATCCAGGTAGGCACGCATCCCGCGCGCCTGCTTGCGCCGCCGGGCAGTCACGGGCTGTGGGTTTCGAACCAGCTGTCCGGAGAGCTTTCCATCGTGGACCGCTCGACGAAGCTGGTGTCGGGCACGCTCGACCTGCACCTGCCGCATGCGCCGCCGGGCCGTCCCACGCCGGTTGGAATGACCACGACGCACGATGGCGCAACGGTCGTCGTGGCGCTGGGCCAGGCAAACGCCGTGGCGTTCATCGATGCCAGGACGCTGGAAATCGAGGACTACTCACGCGCAGGTTTGTTTCCGTGGGCGGTCGCGTTCAGCGCGGACGACAGGCTGCTCTATGTCCTGAACAGATCCAGCGACGATCTCACGATCGTTGACATGCTGGATCATGGAGCAGTTCGGTCCGTTGCCGTCGGTCCGAAGCCGTATGCGTTGCTGGTCGACGAATAGCTTGCGCCCACCGGCGTCGCGGGCGTGTTCTCGGCAAGGGGCTTCACCATCCGGCGCCATGACGTGGCGCCGGCCGTGGCTCAAATCGCCGGCCGCGAATCCGGCTATCGATTTCTCCGCAACATGGTGATAGACAGCGGGACGGGCGTGGCCGCCACGGCCGCGTTTGTCGATACGCCCATTCAGCACCCGGCTCCTGACGGATGGTACACACCGAACCGTCTCCTCGATAACAGCCCTTTGTACGCTGACAGAAAAAAGGAGGATCAGATGGCCGTAGCGAGTGTCACGAAAATCACCGCCGCGTCCGCGGACGGCTTTGACGCCGCCGTGCGGGAAGGCCTGGAGCGCGCCAACAAGACGCTGCGCAACATCACCGGCCTGCATGTCATGGAACAGAAGGCCAGTGTGAACAACGGCAAAATCAGCGAGTATCGCGTGACGATGGAAGTAACCTTCATCCTTGAGTCCTAGGTCCTGCCGCGGCGCCGGCGGCTGTTCCGCCGGCACCGCGCTCAGGAAGCAGGTCACGGGTGCTGAATGGGCCAATGCCGCGCCGGCTCTCCTGGCCGAAAGCCACGATGCCGGCAGCGGCCACGAGGCTGACAGGGATCCACCGCCGGCACGACCGCCCCGGATGTCATGTGAATGCCACGCAGTTCAGGGGTGACAGCCCCGGTTCGGGCGGGCTAACAGGGCGCATACGCAACCCTCCCGCGGACAATCGGCTTTCAGGGACATGTCAGCCACGAAATACCCCTCGCTGGCCGCTGGTTGGCGCCTGCCGAATCTGTGGGACGCCATCGCGTTCACCTGCGTCATCGGCATCCTGGTGGCGTTCGGCCATGGCGCCGAGGGCACGCTGGTGCCGATCAGCCAGCCAGGGGCCATCGAGGTCTCGCTCGATCCGTCGCACCTGCCGGAATACGCGCTGCGCACGACGCTCCGCATGTTCGCCGCGCTGGCGGCGTCGCTGCTGTTCACCTTCACCTACGGCACTGCCGCCGCCAAGAGCCGCCGCGCCGCGCTGGTGCTGGTGCCGGTGCTGGACGTGCTGCAGTCGGTGCCGATCCTGGGGTTCCTGACGTTCACCGTGGTGTTCTTCATGAACCTGTTCCCCGGCAGGGTGCTGGGACTGGAACTGGCGGCGATCTTCGCGATCTTCACCAGCCAGGCGTGGAACATGGCGTTCAGCCTGTACCAGTCGCTCAAGACGGTCCCGGCCGATTTGTCGGAAGCCGCGGTCAGCTTCCACCTGACCGGCTGGCAGCGTTTCTGGCGGCTGGAGGTGCCGTTCGCCGTCCCCGGCCTGGTGTGGAACACCATGATGTCGATGTCCGGCGGCTGGTTCTTCGTCGTCGCCTCGGAAGCCGTCACCGTCGGCGCCCACAGCTGGAAGCTGCCCGGCATCGGTTCGTATGTCGCGCTGGCGCTGGAGCGGCGCAACATCGGCGCGGTCGCCTGGGCGATCCTGGCGATGCTGCTGGTGATCCTGGCCTATGACCAGTTGCTGTTCCGCCCGCTGGTTGCCTGGTCGTCGAAGTTCCGTTTCGAGACCACCGCCGGCGCCACTGCCGCCGATCCCTGGGTGCTGCGGCTGATCCGGCGCACACGGCTGCTGAAGCCGGGGGGCGAGGCGCTCGGTGACGCCGCCGCTTACCTCGGCGGGCTGCGGTTGTCGCTGGCGGGCCGCCCGCGGGCCGCGCGGGAAACCCGGCCGTCGTGGCTGATCGACGCCGCCTGGGGCGCGGTGCTGCTGGCGGTGCTGGCCTGGGCGGTCTGGCGCGTGGTGAGCTTCGTCTCCCAGGCGGTGAGCTGGACGGAAGTCGAGCACGTGGTGCTGCTCGGCCTGATCACGCTGCTGCGCGTGGTGGTGCTGATGATCCTGGCCAGCCTGGTCTGGGTGCCGATCGGCGTCTGGCTGGGGCTGCGGCCGGTGTGGGCACGGCGGGCGCAGCCGCTGGCGCAGTTCCTGGCGGCGTTCCCGGCCAACCTGCTGTTCCCGCCGTTCGTGCTGGCGATCGTGTATTTCCACCTCAGCCCGGATGTCTGGCTGACGCCGCTGATGGTGCTCGGCACGCAGTGGTACATCCTGTTCAACGTCGTCGCCGGCGCCGCGGCGTTTCCCGGCGACCTGAAGGAGGCGGCGGCGAATTTCCGCATCGGCGGCTGGCTGTGGTGGCGCAAGGTCATCATTCCGGGGATCTTCCCGTACTACATCACCGGCGCGATCACCGCTTCGGGCGGGTCGTGGAACGCCGCGATCGTCGCCGAGGTGGCGTCCTGGGGCGACACCAGGCTGCAGGCGCACGGCCTGGGCGCCTACATTGCCGACGCGACCGACAAGGGCGACATGGCCAAGGTGGTGCTGGGCGTGGTGGTGATGTCGGCCTTCGTCGTGCTGTTCAACCGCCTGCTCTGGCGACCGATGTATGGTTACGCGCAGCGGCGCCTGACCCTGGCCTGAGGAGTTCAAGCATGGATACCGCCGTCGATCTCCGTCCCTGTCTGATTGACGTCAAGGGCTGCCGGCAGGCCTACCACAAGGACGCCTCCGCCGATCTGGTGGTGCTGGAGGACGTCAACCTGACCCTGCGCGAGGGCGAGATCGTCGCCCTGCTGGGCCGCTCCGGTTCCGGCAAGTCCACCCTGCTGCGCATCGTCTCGGGGCTGCTGAAGCCGACCGCCGGCAACGTCACGTGGCGCGGGCGGCCGGTGACCGGGCCGACCGACGGCGTGGCGATGGTGTTCCAGAGCTTCGCGCTGTTCCCCTGGCTGACGGTGCAGGAAAATGTCGAACTCGGCCTGGAAGCCCGCGGCGTGCCCCGCACCGAGCGCGAGCGCCGCGCCGAGGCGGCGATTGACATGATCGGCCTGGGCGGGTTCGAGAACGCCTATCCGAAGGAGCTCTCGGGCGGCATGCGCCAGCGCGTCGGGCTGGCGCGGGCGCTGGTGGTGCATCCCGACCTGCTGCTGATGGACGAGCCGTTCAGCGCGCTGGATGTGCTGACCGCCGAGACGCTGCGCACCGACCTGATCGATTTGTGGGTGGACGGGCGGCTGCCGGTGAAGTCGGTGCTGATGGTGACGCACAACATCGAGGAAGCGGTACTGATGTGCGACCGCATCCTGGTGTTTTCCTCCAATCCCGGCCGGGTGGCGCACGAGCTGCGGGTGCCGTTCCCGCATCCGCGCAACCGCCTGGACAAGGCGTTCCGGCAGGTGGTGGATGACATCTACGGCATCATGACCCGGCGCAAGCCGGTGGAGACGCGGGCGCCGACGGCGGCGCCGGTCTCGCCGCTGGCGATGCCGCTGCCGCGCGTCGGCACCAACGTGATGTCCGGCCTGATGGAGACGCTGGCGGCGGAGCCGTACAACGGCCGGGCCGATCTGCCGGCGCTGGCGGCGTCGCTGCAGTACGAGGTGGACGACCTGCTGCCGCTGGGCGAGATGCTGCAGCTGATGGGCTTTGCGCTGCTGGAGGAGGGCGACATCCACCTGACCGAGCTGGGGCGGCGGTTCGTCGGGGCGGAGACGGACGAGCGCAAGCAGATCTTCGCCGAAACGCTGCGCCAGCACGTGCCGCTGGTGAACATGATCCGGCAGGTGCTGGACGAGCGGTGGAATCACCGGGCCTCGGCGCTGCGGTTCCGGGAGGAACTGGAGGATCATATGTCGCCGGACTATGCGGCGGATACGCTGCGGACGGTGATCGGCTGGGGGCGGTATGCGGAGCTGTTCAGCTATGATGAGGAGGCGGAGCAGTTCAGTTTGGAGGATATCGAGTAGGGGCATGGAGGATAACCCGTGCGCTATCCGATCGCGATTGAAATCGGCACCGGCGAGACGGCGTATGGCATTGTCGTGCCTGACCTGCCCGGCTGCTTCTCGGCTGGGGACACGCTGGATGAGGCCGTGGTTGGCGCTGGGGAGGCGGTTACGGGTTGGATCGAGGCGATGCCTGGCGCCGGCGGTGTGGTTCCTGCGGCGTCCGCAATGGCGGCGATACAGGGGGAGCCGGCGTATGCCGGATGGCTGTTTGACGTTGTTGTGGTGGAGCCAACCGACTACAGCGGTATCGGCTGAATTCGGTCTGTTAACGGCCGATTAACCTCTCCGCGCTATTGCCGTTCGCGGTTGGCCCCTCATGATGGATTTCATGCTGAAGGGTGCGCATCGGCAGTTGGTATCGACACCACGTCATGGTGGGCGAAGGCCCCATTGGCGTTGAAATAGGGCTGGCTGTTGCCTCCACCGTCATGGCCCGGCTTGTCCGGGCCACCTGTCGCGGCACAGTGCTGGAATAGGTGGCCCGGACAAGCCGGGCCATGACGATGAGGACAGGCCACCTGTGCGTCCCAACCGACCTGCGGTCTGCTGTAGGTCGATGCGGACACGCCGGGCCATGACGATGAGGACAGGCCGCCTGTGCGTCCCAATCGACCTGTGGTCTACTGTAGCCGCCTTCCCTCACAGAGCCGACTGCACATCCGTCCGCGAAAAGTCGTTGCCAACGTATAGCAGCGGGCACTTGCGGGTTTGCGCCAGCACGAAGGCAAAGCAGTCGCCGTAGTTCAGGCCAGCCGGGTGAACGCCCTTGCCCCATCGGTTGTAGGCATCCGCCACGCGCACGGAATCAGCTTCGATCAGCGGTATCACCTGCATGTCCGCGCCGGAAATGAGGCGGTCCATTTCTGCTGTCAGACCTTTCCGCGACGCTACGATCAAAGCCTCCGCCAAAGTGGCGGCTGAGATCATGATGTCGGTTTCAGCCGCCAGGACTTCGGCGCAGGCCGGACCGCGTGCTTCACCGGCGGCAATGGCGAACAAGGCGGAGGTATCGACAACGATCAATCTGGAAGCCCCTGATCGTCATACAGGAAATCCTGGCTGCGTGCCGCATCCTCGCCAGCCGTTGCGATCTTGGTACGTCCGCTTTGCATGATGTCGGCGAACAGCGCGCGCTTTTCAGCGGCTGTGGGCATGTGCCTGACGCGTACCAGACGCATCACCGGCTGACCGTGCCGGGTCAGCACAATGTCCTCGCCGGCTTCGGCGCGGCGCACCAGTTCGGTCAGTTGCGCCTTTGCGTCGCTGATCGGGATATTCATGACAAGGTCTCCTATATTTTGGACTACCATGATGGTCCAATCTGATCAAGGGCTTGACGTGCCATCAAGAAGATCGGGGTGCGGTCAAACCCTTGCAGTGGAACTGAAAAGAAGGGTTGTCGCTGCCCGAAACAGTTCATCGTGCTGCTGAATTGGTCTGGTCTGCGGTCCAAGCTCGACCTGTTCTGGCTATTCACGGTGAAGCGCCGGCAGGCCGAGCCCGGCTTGTTCACGCGGGTCGGGAACGCCGTGCGGTTAGTCTTCCGAGCATCCGCCTGAAGCGCGAAGGGCGTTCCCCCGCCTCCCGCAGTGCCTGCTCATGGTTGGCTTTGACAATCCTGGTGTCCGGGTGATCCGGCCCAAGCCTGCGTTCCAGCCCGTCCGCCGCGCGCCGGGACAGCGGCAACGCTGTGGATGCATCGCCACTGCCCCGGAGGAAGCTGGCGGCAAGGTCCGGCAATGTTGCCGGATCCGCACTGTCCTGTTCCGGTGCGAAGCGCCCCGCCACCGCCTGCTGATGCGACGGCAGCAGGCGGCAGAGCGGCGAGACGGTGGGATCGCCAAACCCATACGGGAACGCCGCAAGGCGCGCCACGGCAGCGTCCCGAGCCTGGACGTCCTCGCCCTGGCCGCTGGTGAAGTCGTCGTACGGGAAGCCGGAAACGTCCATACAAAGCCTGCAAGTCGATACGATACAAATATAGTGTCGAACTCCACTGGTGCGTCAGGCCGGCCTGACGCACAGGAAGATGACTCGACCTCCCACCCCCGCTGCCGCATGGAACCGCATCGCCTGACAGAAGGGTTATTCCTCATGCGGATCAACAAACTCGGCCTGCTCGGCGCCCTGGGCTGCATGCTGGCACTGCCGGTCGCGGCGCAGACGACGCAGACGACTCCCACCAAGCCGTCACCCTCCATGGCGGCCGCCAGGCCCGCCCCGGCGGCTGCGCTGGTGGACATCAATTCCGCCGCCGAAGACGATCTCGACAAGCTGCCCGGGATCGGCCCGGCCCGCGCCAAGGCGATCATCAAGGGGCGGCCCTACAAGGGCAAGGACGAACTGGTGACCCGGAAGATCCTGCCGCGGGGCGTGTACAACGGCATCAAGAACAAGATCATCGCCCGGCAAGGCTAACGCCACCGGCGCGATCCGGCGGCGGCTGCAGCGCCGATGGTGGTGACCGCCGCATTGGCGTCAAAATAGGGCTGGCTGTTGCTTCTTCGTCATGGCCCGGCTCGTCCGGGCCACCTATTCCAGCACTGTGCCGCGACAGGTGGCCTGGACAAGCCGGGCCATGACGGAATGGCAAGCATCGTGCCGCCACGCTATTTTAACGCCAATGGGTGACCGCCGGGCTCTGGCATGGTAACGGCCAGGACACTGCCGGTGCGGAACCATCCGTGCACGGCCATGCAGAAAGGATCGCGCACCCGATGCAAGCCTGGAGGTTCAGGGCGGCGGTTGGCCTCATCGCCGGGCTGACGGCGGCGTTCGCTGCCTGCGCCGCCGTTCCCGAATACGTCGTCAGCGTGCAGAAAACCTATCCGCACGATCCGCTGGCCTTCACCGAGGGGCTACTCTACCACAACGGTTTCCTGTACGAAAGCACTGGCCTGGAAGGGCACTCCTCGATCCGCAAAGTCGTCCTGGCCACCGGCAAGGTCGTGCAGGAGCGCGACATCGACCCGCGCTACTTCGGCGAAGGCATCGTCATCTGGAAGAACCGGCTGATCGAGCTGACCTGGAAGTCCGAGATCGGCTTTGCCTACGACGCCCGCTCGTTCGCGCCGCTCTCCAGCTTCCATTACACCGGCCAGGGCTGGGCGCTGACACGGGACAGGACGCATATTTTCATGAGCGACGGCACCAGCGACCTGCGCGTGCTCGATCCCGGCAGCCTGAAGGAGACTAGCCGCATCCACGTGACCTGCGACGGGCGTCCGCTGCAGGCCATCAACGAACTGGAATGGGTCAACGGCGAGATCTACGCCAATATCTGGCAGACCAACGTGATTGCCCGGATCGATCCGGCAAGCGGTCATGTCGTTGGCCTGATTGATCTCAGCGACCTGGCAGCCTGGATCGGCGTCGGGCACCACGTGGATGTGCTGAACGGAATCGCCTACGACGCCAAGGGCAAGCGTCTGTTCGTTACTGGGAAGTTCTGGCCGAGCCTGTTCCAGATCGCCCTCATCCCCCGCACGGCGGCGAAGGACCTGTGCGGCAAGCTGCCCTGAGTCGCCGGCGCGAAGCCTAACCGGCTCACAGAGCTACCCGCCTGTCACACGATGATGTTCCAGAGCGGCAGATGCCAATTCTTCGCCACCTGTGCCGTATCCTGCCCAGGCAGCCATTCGTGGGCCATATCGTCTTGTCGTGGCGCCATCCCGGCCGGGCTACAGCAGACCGCAGGTCGGTTGGGACACTGAGGCCCCCTGTCCTCATCGTCATGGCCCGGCTCGTCCCTACGCAATGCACACATCCTGGAAACGAGTCGGAAATGACCGTAAAATCAAGTGCTTGCCTGGGCGCCAAGAGCGTTCCCCCATCGTCATGGCCCGGCTTGTCCGGGCCACCTGTCGCGGCACAAGTGCTGGAATAGGTGGCCCGGACAAGCCGGGCCATGACGATGGGGGAACGCTGCGGCGGACCGTTTCCGAGATGTGTGCATCCCGTAGGGCTCGTCCGGGCCACCTATCGCGGCACATGTGCTGGAACAGGTGGCGCGGACGAGCCGGGCCATGACGATGAGGGGGCGCCGTCGCCCTGTCTCAATCGACCTGCGTTCTGCTGTAACGCAGACCGCCTCGCTTGAACCACCGCACGGCATCCTCCACCGAGCGAAACACCTGCCCCGGGCCGATCGTCGCCAGCAGGCCGGTCCGTGCGGCGCTGTCATAGGCGCGCTCGGCCGACAGGCGAGCCAGGGCGACCTGGATGCCTTCGCTCCGCAGCCGCCCGATCGCCTGCAGCAGCACGGTCGCGCCGGTGTAGTCGATACCGGTCACGCCGCTGGCCTCCAGCACCACCAGCCGGACCGGTGAGGGCGCACGCTCGATCGCCGCCGTCAACTGGTCGCGGATGAACGTGGCGTTGGTGAAATTCAGCGGCGCGGCGGCGGCGAACACCAGGATGCCCGGTTCGTGCTCCCCGGCCTCGCCGTGCGGCGGCCACCATACCGTCGTGCCCGGGGCGCGGGCCAGTTCCTCGCACAGCGGGCGGGCGATGGCATAGGAACTCAGCAGCAACGACAGGATGATGCTTGCGAGCATGCCGGTCTCGATCGGCAGCAGCACCACCAGCGCGGCGCTGGCGGCGACCAGCCAGATTTCCGCTCCGCCGCTGCGGGCAATGGTCACCATCTCCTTCAGCCGGAAAATCCGCACTGCGACCGCGATCAGGATCCCGCCCAGCGCCGCGTGTGGCACGAACGCCAGCAGCCCGCCTCCACCCAGCAGCAGCGCCGCGGCCAGGATCACGGCGACGATCGAAACCAACTGCGAGCCTCCGCCCGCGGACACCACCACGGCGGTGCGCGGCGGGCTGGCGTTGACCGCGAAGCCGCCAATCAGGCCGGCGATGACGCAACCGGCGCCGACGCCGCCGAAGTCGCGGGCAACGTGGCGCGGGCCATCCGGGTGGGACGGGAAGGCGCGCAGCACGGCGGCGGTCTGCATCATGCAGACCAGGGCCACGATCAGGGCCAGCGGGGCGATCCGCAGGACGTCGTCCGGCCTGGCCACCGGAACAGCCAGATGCGGCAGGGTGGCCGGCAGGGTGCCCAGGACGTCGACGCCATGCCGGTCCAGGTGCAGCAGGGCGGTCGCGCCGGCCACCGCGACCAGCGCCAGCAGCGCCCCGGGCAGGTGCTTCGCCCGGCGCTCGGTTGCCTGCGTGGCGGCCAGCACGAACAGGCCGATGGCCAGCGCGAAGGGGTTGGTGTCGGGCAGGCGCTGGATGATCTGGAGGGCCTGTGCCGCGATCGGGCTGTGCACGTCGGGCAGGCCAAGCACCGAGGGCATCTGGCCGACGATAATGTGGACAGCGATGCCGGCCATGAAGCCGGTGGTGACCGGGATGGACAGCAGGTCGGCCACCCAGCCCGCGCGCAGCAAGGCGGCGCCGATCAGTACGGCCCCGACCATGATCGAGAGCAACGTCGCCAGCCCCGCGTAATCCGCGGACCCCGGGGCAGCGAGCAGGGCCAGCGAACTGGCGAAGATCGGCGCGATGGTGGAGTCGGCGCCGGCCGACAAATAGCGGTTGGTGCCGAACACGGCGAAGCCGATGGCGCCGGCCGCGAACGCGAACAGGCCGGCCTCGGGCGGCATGCCGGCAAGCCGGGCGGTGGCGAGTTGTTCAGGAATGGCGATCGCGGCGAGCAGCAGGCCGGCCATGGCATCCCGCGGCACACCGCTCAAGAGGTTTCGCGCCTGTTTCAGCACCGGATGGTTCCCGCCTGGTCGTTGCAGGCGCGCAGGATAGGCCAGCCCGGACGGCGTTGGGTGTGATTTTGTGGCCCTGCGGGCAATTTCCCCGCGTGGCCACCGGAGCAGGCCCAGCGGACGGGGCGGCGTCCTGCGGCGCGGCGCGCGCAAGCTCGGCCGGGTCGATACCAGGGAGTCGGTCAAACCCCTGCCGCCCGGCCCATGCGGCAGCGAACCGCGGATGGATCGGCACGCCGCTTTGGGAGCCGGGATCTGCCACCCCGTGACGGTGGCCCTGCGGCCGCCATGACGGGGTGGCACCGGCTTTCCCCATTTTTCGTGATGGCCGCGCGGCCAGGGGGACCGCTGGCGAACCAGTTGCCGCAAATAGGGGTATCACTGGTATTTGAATTCTGGCCTGCCCCAATCCACTCCGAATTTGATCGTTGTCAATGTCTTATCCGCCGGGTCGTCAACAGTGCATCGACAAACCTCAGATGCGACATGCCAATGCCGTGGGCTCAAATCCAGGACTGCGCGGATGTGGATGAAGTCCGTTCTGTGACCGGACCGGTCGTGAGCGAGTACTTTGCCGCGAGCGGCGGGCCGTTCCACGTGCGCCTGGTTTCGGTTGCCCTGCACTGCCTTCGGCTGGACTGCGCGACCGAAACACTCCCGCGCTCACTTTTCCTCGAAATGCACGATCGCGTTGGCATTGGCTTTTCCGCCAGTAACAACTTTCCGATGAAGCATCAGGGCGCGGAATTGCTGGCCAATGAGATCTCCATGATGTCTCCAGGAGGGACGCTGTGGCATACCACGACCGGCCCGGGCGATTGGTTTACCATGGCATTGCCCGAGGATGATTTCGCCGAGGCTGGGTCCACGCTCGTCGGCCGGGACATCATGGCGTGCACGCCGTCCCTGGTCGCCAGGGTAGCGCCGTCGTCACTGGCAAGGTTGCAATCCCTTTATGCCGCTGCGGTACGGGCTGCGGAAAGCGCGCCCGAAATCATCGCCCATCCCGCCGCCGCGCGCGCACTGGAAACCACGCTGATCGAAGCCATGCTCGAATGCCTTGCCCAGGGTGACATGCGATACGACAGCGCAAGCCGGCGGCGCCACGCCACCATCATTGGACGGCTGGGTCAACTCGAAGAGGCCAATCGTGGCCGCCCGCTCTTTCTGGCCGACGTCTGTCGAAGCCTGCGGGTCAGTCAGCGCAGCCTCCACCAGATCTGCCAGGAATATCTCGGTGTCGGTCCCAAGCGCTATCTCTTGTTGCGCCGGCTTCGCCTGGCCTATCGCGAACTGGAAACGGCTTCCCGCAGCGAGACGACGGTCACGGAGGTTGCCACCAAGTACGGGTTCTGGGAGCTCGGCCGCTTCGCCGTTGCCTACCGGGAAACATTCGGTGAATCACCTTCAGCCACGCTCGCGCGATAAAGCCGTCGACATCCGTTGGATGCACGCCAGTAAAATCTTGCGGCAGCCGGAGAATTCTCGGTTTCCGCATAGACAAGCGCAGCTTCCGACTGTGAATTTCAGGACAATCCGCCACTCCTGAAACGGCCATGGTGTCGTTGGACACTTTGCGACACGGAGATGACGAATGCTGAACTGCGGTTCGTCGACATTTGCCGATGCCGAGGACTACGAAGCGGCTCTGCCGTTTGATGCCGATCTTCTTTTGTTGCAACCCGGCCACTTCCTCTCGCGCCTCACCTGGATAAACCTGCCCCGGTTGGGCTTGCTGCGCGGGCAGGAGTCGCTGTCCCGGGTCGCCCGCGTGTCGCTGCCGCTGCACCGGATTTTCGTGATTTTTCCAATGGACCGCGCCTCACCATTGATCTGCGACGGCGTCTCCGTGCCGTGGGGCGACATCATGCTTCGCGGCCCTGGCGAACGCTTCTGGCAACGAACCGCGGCCGCCAGCGTCTGGGGCGCTATCTCGCTGACACGCTCCTGCCTGGTTTCGTATGGCCGCACGCTCATTGGCCGCAGCTTCTCACCACCATCCTATGGTCAGGTGCTGCGGCTCGCTGCGGGCGATCGGGAGGACCTGCTGCGCTTGCACAGCCATGCGGCACGCCTGGCCGAAACCGGACCGGAGCGTCTCGCACGACCCGAAATTGTTCGAGCGCTCGAGCACGACGTCATCGCTGCTCTCGTGACGGCGATCGCGGACGCTGATCCGCGACAGGGTGTGACGGATGGGTGTCATTGTTGCGGGCTCCTGGTACGACTGGCGGACGTGATCGCCACTTCCCCGCATCACGTGCCGTCGATCCCGCAGTTCTGCCGCGCCACCGGCGTGTCGGAGCGGATGCTGCGGACCTGCTGCCTGAATCTGCTGGGCATCAGCCCCGCCCGCTACATAAGCCTGCGCCAACGCAAACACCTGCGCCACGCGTGGCAGCCCACTCAGGAACCTGCCGGAAAGGTGGAGGCAACGGGCGCCTGCCGCTCCCACCGCGGCGCCACGGCGACCGGCAGGCCTCCGGTATGGCGGCCGTGCATGAGGGCCTGATTCAGACCGGTTGAAAAACGTTGTCGCGGCGCTGAAATCGCTCTGGTTTGCTGGTGCGCGCAGGCCTTCCGATCGAGTCCGCCGCAGGTCAGGCATCGGTGCGGATCTGGTTTCCGCTCAACCCGGGAAGCATCCTGGCCGGTCAGCGACGGGATGCTCCGGAACCCGGAACTTGCGGGCGGTCGCGTTTCCGCGCGTGCCCCGGGCCGACGCTATTGCGGCGCCTCCTTCTTGGCGGCGGCGGCGGCCATCAGGGTATCGAAACATGGCGCGGAAAGTTGCGAGACATGCGCCTTCATGCAGGCCTTGATGCGTCCCTGGCCCGGCGGCACCCCCGGGCAAAGCCGATCGATGTCGTTGCCGCAGGCCTCGGCAATCTGCAAGCCGCTCGGTGCTGCCGGCGGCTGCGCGAAACCGGGCTTCGCCAGCAGCAGGATTGCGATGGCGATACCCGTCATCAGCTTGGTCATTCGTGTCCTCCGTTGCTCAACCGGCCATGTCATTCCGCTGCTACAGCGGATGCAGCGACAGCTCCACCCGGCGGTTCTCGGCGCGTCCTTCGGGCGTGGCATTCGAGGCGATCGGATCGGCATCGCCGAAGCCCTTCGCCGCGATGAGGTTGGGCCTGACTCCCTGCGAGATCAGGAAGTGCATGACCTCATCGGCCCTCCGTTGTGATAGGACAACATTGGACGGAATGCCCTGCGCCGCCAGTTCCGGGCCAATCGGCGTGCTGTCGGTGAAACCGCTCACATACAGCATGTGCTCCTGCGTCGGCGCGAGTTTGCGCGCGATCCCGGCGATGGCCGCCTTGCCGGCGTCGGACAGTTGCCATCCCCCCGGCGGAAACAGCATGTCGCTTTTCAGCGTGTACAGGACCGAGAGCGCGCTCATCAGCGTATCGAAACAGGACGCCGAGAGCTGCGACATGTGTTTCTTCATGCAGGCCTTGAGGCGCCCGCCGCCTGGCGCCACGCCGGGACAGAACCGATCGACGTCGCCTGCACAGGCCCGTGTGATCTGCTTGCCGCTCGGCACCGGCTCCTGCGCGACGGCAATCGTCGCGAACGACAGGATCAGGACGGAAAGCCCGAAGCCACGTTTCAACATCGCATTCTTTCCTTACCCGCGAAATCCGTCCGTCCCGGTCCCGGTGCCACGGCGATGCGGTTGCTTCGACGCATCGCCGCACCCGGACGAGCGCGGCTTCCGGCGGACGCGATGGATGCTGCTGCCGTAATATTACATACTGACAGCGGACGGGTGGGGCCCATCAGACTGGCCACGGCGCGGCCAATGCCGGCCTGGCAGATCCGCTGCCAGACACGCCAGATGGTTACGCCTGCGACGGCTGAGGCCGTTGCACCGTTGCGGTGGAGTTTTGGCACGTCCCGGTCCTGTATCCGCCGATTTCTTGTCTGGAGAACCGCTGAGCGGCCGCCCGTCGTGCCAGGATGCCTCGCCAGGCGTTCCATTGCTGTGCAAATTCGGCATATACAACGCGAAAATGGCACCCCCGGAAGCCGAAGACTTCCGGGGGTGGCGCGTCACGATGGCGGGCGCCAGGGTGCAGGCAAAGCGGCGACCGGATGCCGAAGCGAGACGGGTATTCCAGAGACGGCCTGTCTTCATCGTCATGGCCCGCCTGTTCGCATCGGCGCTACCAAGGGCCCAAGCCAGGATAACTGACCCACCGGAGCCAGCGCACCGGGCCTTGCCTTTCTCCGTCATGGTGGGCCTGCTCCCCATTGGCGTTAAAATAGGGCTGGCTGTTGCCTCCTGGTCATGGCCCGGCTTGTCCGGGCCACCTATTCCAGCACTGTGCCGCGACAGGTGGCCCGGACAAGCCGGGCCATGACGGAATGGCAAGCATCGTGCCGCCGCCACGCTATTTTAACGCCAATGGGGCCTGCTCCCACCATGACGGGGAGGCACCGACCTTGCCCATTTCCATCCATTGTGGCGGCCGTGACGACAGGGCGGCGCCTCAGCTCAGGAACCCGGTGGAAATCCACGGCACGGCGGCGATCACCACCAACCCGAACACCAGCGCGACCATATACCCCATGATCGGCTTCAGCCCCAGGTCCGGCTTGATCCGGCTGACGGCGCAGGCCGAGTAGTAGCCGACGCCGAACGGCGGCGAGAACAGCCCCACGCCCATCGCCAGCACCACGACGATCGCGTAGTGCACCTCGTTGATCCCCACCGAGCGGGCGATCGGGAACAGCAGCGGGCCGAACAGGACGACCGCCGGGATGCCCTCCAGCACGCTGCCCAGCACCACGAACGCCAGGATCGACACCGCCAGGAAGCTGGCCTTGCCGCCCGGCATCGATGCCATCGCCGTCGCCAGCGCGTGTGAAAAGCCCGACTGCGTCAGCGCCCAGGACATCCCGGTGGCGGCGCCGATGATGATCAGGATCGCCCCCGACAGCGCCGCCGTCTCCACCAGCATCGGCATCAGCCGCCGCCAGTCGAACCGCCGGTAGACCAGCAGGCCGACCAGCACGGTATAGACCACGCCGATGGTCGAGACCTCGGTCGCCGTCGTCGCGCCGCTGATCACGGCGTAGCGGATGACGAACGGCAGCAGCAGCCCGGGCAGCGCCACCAGGAAGGTGCGGCCGATCTGCGCCCAGGAGGCTCGGCGGTGGGTGGCGTCAGACGGCTTGCCCCGCAGCCGCCAGCGCATCACGCCGCACAGCATCAGGCCGAGCACCAGGCCCGGCAGCAACCCGCCGGTGAACAGCGCGGCGATCGACACGCCGGTGACCGAGCCGATGGTGATCAGCACCAGCGACGGCGGGATCGTCTCGGTCTGCGCGCCGGTCGCCGCCAGCAGCGCCAGCAATTCGCCCGGCGCGGCGCCGCGTTCCTTCATTTCCGGGAACAGCACCGGCGCGATCGCCGCCATGTCGGCCGCCTTCGAACCGGAAATGCCAGAGACCAGGTACATTGCGCCAATCAGCACATAGGACAGGCCGCCGCGCACATGCCCCAGCAGGCTGACCAGGAACCCCACCAGCGCCCGGGCGATACCGGTCATCTCCATCAGCAGGCCCAGGATGACGAACAGCGGCACCGCCAGCAGGATCAGTTGCGACATGCCCTCGTCCATGCGCCCGACCAGCACCTGGTCCGGCACGGTGGTGGTCAGCGTCAGGTAGCCGTAGGTGGCCAGACCGAAGGCAAAGGCGATCGGCACCCCGGCCAGCACCATGGCGCCCACCAGGCCGACGAAGAAGACCAGCAGGTTGATGTTGCCCAGGTGGTGCAGCAACGGCTGCGCGGCATAGAACACCGCGCCGATGGCGACGATCGCGCCGATGCCGGCGGCGACCATGCGCAGGCTGCCGACGGTCGCCAGCCGCAGCAGCGCCACCAGCAGCATCAGCGTCGCGCCGACGGGGAAGGCGGCCGCCGCCCAGGCGCCGGAGATTTCCAGCGCCGGCGTGGTGATGAAGCCCTCGTCCTGCGCGAATTCCAGCCCGGGCAGGATCATCAGCGCCAGGAAGGCCAGCGGCACCGCCATCGCCAGCACGTCCAGGAAGGCGCGGGTCGAGGGCTTGGCGCGGACGACCAGCGCGGTCATGCGCATGTGCTCATTCCGCCGCAGCGCGACGACCGAGCCGAGCATCGCCAGCCAGAGGAACAGGATCGACGCCAGTTCGTCCGACCAGATCAGCGGCGCGTTGAACACGTAGCGGGCGAGGACGCCGGCGAACAGCACCACCAGTTCCGCGACGACCAGCAGCGCGGCCGGCACTTCGACCAGGTGCCCGATGACCCGGTCCGCCAGGATGACCCAGCGCGCGCTCTCGCGGCGCGGGGCTGATTCGGAAAGGGCCATGGTGCTCATGCCAACCTCCCCGAGGTCTGCTCCAGCAGGCCCCAGGCCTCGGCACCATACTTGGCCTTCCAGTCGGGGTAGAAGCTGGTTTTCGCCAGGGCGTCGCGGAAGGCGGCCCTGTCCACCTCGTTGAATTTCAGGCCCTTGGCCGTCAGGGTCTGGCGCAGGCTGACGCTGAGCCTGGCGATGTCGGCGCGCTGGTCCATCGCCGACTTGTCGAACTCGCGGGTGACGATGGCGCGGACATCCGCCGGCAGCCTGGCCCAGGCGCGGCGGTTGCCCAGCAGGCAGTAGCCGTCCCAGACATGGCTGGTGAGGGAGCAGTATTTCTGCACCTCATACAGCCGCGTGGTGGCGATGATGGCGAGCGGGTTTTCCTGCCCCTCCACCACCTTGGTCTGCAGCGCCGAATACACCTCGCTGAAATTGATCGGCGTCGGCCCGGCGCCCAGCGCCTGGAACAGCGACGTCAGCATCGGCGCCGGCGGCACGCGCAGCTTCAGGCCCTTCAGGTCCGCCGGGGTGACAATCGGCTTCGTCGAGGTGGTGACCTGGCGGAAGCCGTTGTCCATCAGCTTGCAGACCTGCACCAGGCCCGCCTTGCCGATTTGCGTGCGGACGTAGTCGCCAAGCCCGCCGTCCACCGCTTTCCAGACAGCGTCGTAGTCCGGGAAGGCAAAGCCCGTGCTGAGGATGCCGGCAACCGGCACCAGCGTCGCCAGGATCGCGTTGGACAGGTTGAACATCTCGACCCCGCCCAGGCGCACCTGCGACAGCAGGTCGGTATCGGAGCCAAGCTGGTTGGCCGGGAACAGCTTGATCTCGAGCCGGCCGGACGTCGCCTGGCGGATGCGGTCGATCGCTTCCTGGTCGCGGATGTTGATCGGGTGCGTCGGGTCCTGGCCGGTGGCGAGCTTGTAGCTGAACTCGGCCGCGGACCCGGGCCGCGTCAGGACGCCGACAAGCGGCAGCGCGGCGGCCGAGGCGAGCAGGCCGCGGCGGGTGACGTGTGTGGCCTTCATTGGTGTTTCCCCTGTCTCGTCCGGCTTCAGCCGATGAAGTTGAGTCTGCGATAGCTACGAATTACCTGGCTGTCATCCGCGGCGCCCTCGCCACGGCCGGAGGCGGCGAGGAAAAGCTGGTGCGCCAGCCCCGCCATCGGCAGCGCCGCCCTGGCGTCGCGGCCCGCCTGCATGACGATGCCCAGGTCCTTGACGAAGATGTCGATGGCGCTGGTGACGATGGGGTCCGCTTCCAGCATGCGCGGCCCGCGGTCGCCCAGCATCCAGCTGGCCGCCGAGGAGCCGCCCATCACCTCCAGCAGCATGCGGCCATCGACGCCGAGCTTTTCCGCCAGCGCCAGCCCCTCGGCGGCGACGGCGATGTGCGCGCCGCAGAGCAACTGGTTGACGGTCTTGACCACGGCACCCTGGCCCGGCGTGTCGCCGACATGGAAGATGCGCTGGCCGAGCGCGGCGAACACCGGGCGGACGGCGGCGAACACGTCGTCCGGCGCGGCGGCCATGATGGTGAGTTTCGCCGCGGTGGCGCCGGCGACGCCGCCGGAGACCGGGGCATCGACGAAGCGCCGCCCGGTGGCGAGCACCTTTTCAGCGATCGCCGCGACAGCGGCGGGCGGGCAGGTGGCCATCAGCACGACGATACCCTCCGGCGGCAGCGCGTTCAGGGCGCCGCCGGCGAACAGCGCGGCCTCGGCCTGGGCGGCATCGACCACCATCAGCAGCAGGGCGTCGGCATCCTCGGCGGCCGTGGCGGCGGTGTGGCAAGCAATGCCGCCGGCCGCTGCCAGCGCTTCGCAGGCGGCGGGCCGCACGTCGGTGCCGCGCACGGCGAAGCCGGCGGCGAGCAGCGCCCGCGTCATCGGTTGGCCCATGGCGCCGAGGCCGACGAATGCGATCGTCTTCATCACAGCCAGCCTTTCAGCGTCGCCGCCATCGCCGGGGCGGAGAGGCCGTAGCGGTCGTGCAGCGTCGGCAACGCACCGGCGTCGAGGAACTGGTCCGGCAGGGCGACCTGGCGGAAGCGGGGGGCAATGCCGTTCCGCAGCAGCGTGGCCGCGACCGCCTCGCCGAGGCCGCCGACGACGGAGTGGTTTTCCGCCACCACGACCGGACGGCCGGCGCGTGCCGCCTGGGCGCGGATGGTGGCCTCGTCCAATGGCTTGATCGTCGGCACGTGCAGCACGGCCGCCTCGATCCGGTCCCGGCGCAGCAGGTCCGCGGTTTCCAGCGCGCGCATGGTCATCAGGCCGGTGGAGACGATCAGCACGTCGGCGCCGTCGCGCAGCAGCGCCGCCTTGCCGAGTTCGAACTTGTAGTCGTACTCGTCCAGCACCAGGGGCACGGCGCCGCGCAGCAGCCGCATGTACACCGGCCCCTGGTGCGCGGCGATGGCCGGCACCGCCTGCTCGATGTCCAGCGCGTCGCACGGATCGACGATGGTCAGGTTCGGCATGCCGCGGAAGATCGCCAGGTCCTCGGTGGCCTGGTGGCTCGGGCCGTAGCCGGTGGTCAGGCCGGGCAGGGCGCAGACGATCTTGACGTTCAGGGCCTCCTCGGCGATCCCGAGGCAGATGAAGTCGTAGGCGCGGCGGGAGGCGAACACGGCATAGGTGGTGGCGAACGGGGTGAACCCCTCGCGCGCCAGGCCGGCGGCGGCGCCCATCAGCAGCTGCTCGGCCATGCCCATCTGGTAGAACCGGTCGGGATGCGCCTGGGCGAAGATGTGCAGGTCGGTGTATTTGCTCAGGTCCGCGGTCATGCCGACGATGTCGGGCCGCTGCGCCGCCAGCGCCGCCAAAGCGTGGCCGAACGGGGCGGGTTTCGTCTTCTGGCCCTCGCCGGCGATCGAGGCGATCATCGCCGAGGTGGTCAGGCGCGGTTTCGTGGCGCTCATTGGGTTGCCTCCTCCCGGTCCAGGATCGCCAGGGCCTGCTGCCATTCCTGCGGCTCGACGCGCAGGAAGTGGTTGCGCTCGCGGGCTTCCAGGAACGGGATGCCCCTGGCCATGCGGGTATCGAAAATGATCACGCGCGGACGCGGCTCGGCCAACCCGCGCGCGGTGTCGAAGGCGGCGCGCACGGCGGCGATGTCGTTGCCGTTGACACGCTGGGCGTGCCAGCCGAACGCCTCCCATTTCGGCGCCAGCGGTTCGGCGCACAGCATCGACGTGGATGGGCCGTCGGCCTGCTGGTTGTTGAAGTCGACCAGGCAGATCAGGTTGTCCAGCTTCCAGTGCGCCGCCGACATCGCCGCTTCCCAGGTGGCGCCTTCCCCAAGCTCGCCGTCGGACATCATATTATAGACGAAGGCGCCGGAGCGCTTGCGCTTCAGGCCGAGGCTCATGCCGACGGCGATGCCAAGCCCCTGGCCGAGCGAGCCGCCGCTGATCTCCATCCCCGGCGTGTAGGCGGCCATGCCGGACATCGGCAGGCGGCTGTCATCGATGCCGTAGGTTTCCAGCTCGTCGCGCGGGATGACGCCGGCCTCGATCAGCGCCGCATACATGGCGATGGCGTAGTGGCCGACGGAGAGCAGAAAGCGGTCGCGGCCTTCCCAGTCTGGCTCCTCCGGGCGGTAGGCCAGGGCGTGGAAATACGCCACCGCCAGTACGTCTGCGATGCCGAGCGCCTGGGCGATGTAGCCCTGGCCCTGGACCTCGCCCATGCGCAGAGCGTTGCGGCGGATGTTGCGGGCGCGCTCGGCCAGCGTCGGCGCGTTCGGACGGTCGGTTGCCATGGGTTTCCCCTCCGGTCAGTGGATGTGCATGCCGCCATTGACGTCGATCTCCGCGCCCGTGATGTAGGACGAGAGATCCGAGGCGAGGAACAGGAAGGCGCCGGCGACGTCGTTCGCCTCGCCCAGGCGGTCGAGCGGGATGCCTTTGCGGATGTCCAGCTTCATCTCCGGGGTCAGCTTGCCGCCGGTGATGTCGGTCTGGATCAGGCCGGGGCAGACGGAATTGACCCGGATGCCATCGGCACCAAGCTCGCGCGCCATCGCCTTGGCGAGGCCGAGGACGCCGGCCTTGGCGGCGGAATAGTGCGGCCCGCCGAAGATGCCGCCGCCGCGCTGGGCGGACACCGACGACATGCAGGCGATCGAGCCGGACTTCCGCTGGCGCATGTGCGGCACCACCGCCTGGCTCAGGTTCAGCACGTCGTCGAGGTTGACGGCGATGATGCGCTGCCAGTCGGCCGGCGTGATCTCCTGGAATTTCACCGGCTGGGTGACGCCGGCGTTGTTGACCAGGATGTCGATCCGGCCGGTCTCCGCCAGGGTGCGGCCGATGGCGTCGCGGCAGGCCTCGGGGCTGGTGACGTCGCAGGCGAAGCCGAGATGGTTCGGCCCGATGGACGCGGCGGCGTCCTTTGCTGCGGCTTCTTGCAGGTCGAGGATAACGACACGGGCGCCGTGCGTGGCGAACAGGCGGGCGGTGGCCAGGCCGATGCCGCGGGGGCTGGCAGCCCCGGAAATGACGGCGACGCGGTCCTGCAGCAGCATGGTTTCCTCCGGAACGCTTTGGATGGGGATTCTACTGGACGGTATTTCGATGAGTGACAAACGCGAAATTTGCACCTATTGATGAATTCAGTTCATCGATTTTGCCATGAAGCAGTTGCCATTGACCGGACTCCGCGCCTTCGAGGCGGCCGCGCGCACCGGTTCGTTCCGCGCCGCCGCCGACCTCATCGGCGTGACGCCGAGCGCGGTCAGCCACGCCATCCGCTCGCTGGAATACGCGCTGCAGACCTCGCTGTTCTTCCGCGAAGGGCGGAAAGTCGGCCTGACCGCGCAGGGCGACGTGCTGCTGCGGCACGTGCAGCTTGGGTTCGAGGAACTGATCCGCGGCATTGCCGCCGTTTCCGGCCAGAACCGCATGCTGTTGCGGCTGCACTGCGCGCCGAGCTTCGCCGCGCAGTGGCTGGTGCCGCGGCTGCCGCGGCTGCTGGCCGACACCGCGGGGCTGGAGGTGCGGGTGGCGGCGAGCGTGAACTTCTCCCGCTTCCGCGCCGACGAGTTCGACGTCGACATCGTCTATGGCGCCGACGTGGCGGAGCGCTACGCCCACAGCCGGCATCCGCGCCTGGTGGTGCTGCCGCTGGGCGAGGAAACCGTCACCCCGCTGTGCTGTCCCGCGCTCGCGGCACGCATCCGCACGCCGCGCGACCTGCTGGGGGAGACGCTGATCGAAAGCGATAACAAGGGCGTGCGCTGGCCCGCTTGGTTCGCCGCCAACGGCCTGCCGCCGCCGGAGCCGCATGGGCCGCGCTTCGACCGCAGCTTCCTGTCGATCAGCGCGGCAGCGGACGGGCTGGGGGTGGCGCTGGAATCGACCCGGTTGGCGGAGCGGGAACTGGCGAGCGGGCGTCTGATGCGGCCGCTGCCGGCAGCGCGGGATGTCGCTTATGTCGGCCACTTCCTGACGTTCCCATATGCCGAGCGCTACCGGCTGGAACTGCTGGTGCTGACGGGGTGGCTCGCGGCCGAGCTTGGGATCAGCCTGGACCTGGGGAATGCCGGCAGCGGCGGATAGGGTTGTGGCCAGGAGCCGCGCTGCGGCAAACCGCAGGCAGGTTGAGACGTGGCGACGGCGCGCCTTCATCGTCATGGCCGCCGAATGGCAGTCGTCTACGCCCTACGATGCTGGTTCCGGGAAAGGCGTGGATGGCGGCCTGTGCCCGCCATGACGCCAGGGCGGCCGCCGGGACCATGCGAGGCAGCAAGCCCATGACCGGAGAGACTGGCATGACGGCAATATCCAACTGGCCCATCCGCCAGGGCCGTGACACCGACGGCCCCGGCATCATCGCCCTGATCGCCTCCTGCTGGGCCCGCTATCCCGGCATCCGCATGGACGTGGACGGCGAAATGCCGGAACTTCATACCCTTGCGACCTATTATTCACAGCAGGACGGAGCCCTCTGGATCGCCGGGACCGACAGCCGCGTCGCCGGCATGATCGCCACCCGGCCGCTGGACAGCGGCACCTGGGAAATCTGCCGGGTCTACGTGGACCCCGCATTGCACGGCGCCGGCCTCGGCCATGCCCTGCTTGACCATGCCGAACGCCACGCCATCGCCGCCGGCGCGCAATGCCTCACGCTCTGGAGCGACACGCGCTTCGGCCGCGCCCACCGATTCTACGAAAAGCGTTCCTACCTTCGCCACGGCCCGGTGCGGGTGCTGGCCGACATCTCCAATTCCTTGGAGTTCGGTTATGCAAAGCCGGTCAACGGCCTGGAATTGTTGGATATTGCCGCGGCAACGGCCGCCGCGGCCCGGCTGGCCGACATCCTCGTCGCCTGCGTCCAAACCAGCGCGTCACTGGAATTCCTGCCGCCTCTGGCCGCCGGCAAGGCGCGCGCCTTCTGGCACCAGATCGCCGCCGATGTCGGCGCCGGCCGCCGCGCCCTGGCGGTCGGCTGGCGTGATGGCGTGCTGCTGGCGGCCGGCCTGCTGGACCTGGCAACGCCCGAGACCCAGCGGCACCGCGCCATCGTGCGCCTGGTGATGGTCCACCCCGAGGCCCGCCGCGCCGGCCTGGGCCGCCAGGTCCTGCGCCGCCTGGAGCAGGCGGCCGTTGCCCACGGCCGCACGCTTCTGACCCTGGAAACCCGGGCCGGCGACCCGGAGGAGCCGTTCTTTCAGGCGGAAGGCTGGACCGAGGCCGGGCGCATCCCCGACGCCATCAGCGGCGCCGAGGCTTCGGCGCACGCCGCGGTCGTCTTCTGGAAGCGCGCCGGCTGAGGCGGCTCAGCGCAGGATCGAATGCGGCCGGGCGTAGGTCATCATCCTGGCGCCCATCGCCCATTTCGACGTGCTGTTCGGATCCTCCTGCAACAGCGCGTCCTGCACCGGCTTGCCGACGGCCCCCAGTTCCATCGACAGCTTCGCCGCCGCATCCATCACCTGCGGCAGCACCGCCCGCGGCCGCGGCGGGCGCATCCGCATCGACGGCGAGCTGATGTGCAGCACCGCCACCACCGCCCCGGTGGCGTCGCGCACCGGCGCGGCGATCCCGACGGCGCCGGCGACGACTTCGTCCGAGGTGATCAGGTAGCCGCGGGTGCGGATGCGCTGCAGGTCCGCGGCGATCCAGGTAGAGTCGATCCGGGTCGCGGGCGTGAAGCGGTTCAGCCGCTGGGCCAGCAACTGGGTCTGCACCGGCTCCGGCGCGAACGCCAGCAGCAGGCGGCTGCTGCCGGCGTGCAGCGGGCCGCGCTTGCCCACTTCGGTGTACATGCGGATGGCCGGATCGGTCTGGTAGATCGCGACCGTCTCGCTTTCCATCCCGTCGCGTACCCGGAGATAGACATTCTCCCCCGTCGCCTTGCCCAGCGCCGCCATGATCGGCATGGCCGTCGCGGCCAGCGCGCCCTGGTCCGCCGCCGCCCGACCCAGCGCGCTCCAGCGCGCCCCCAGGCGCCAGAGGCCGCGCGCCTCGTCCTGGATGGTGAAGCCGCGTGCCTTTAAAGTACGCAGCAAGCGAAACGCCGCCGTGCGTGTGCAACCGGCGTTTTCCGCCAGCGCCGCCAGCGAGGCCGGCCCGAGACGCGACAGCGCCTCCAGCAGGTCGAGCGTACGATCGACGGCGGCGATGTTGTAATCCCGGGACCGGCCGGGAGGAAATGGATCATGGGCAGGGGGCGCGGCTTTGAGCTTGGTCTTGGTGGTGGTCGTGCTGCTCTTGGCTGTCCCCATTGTCCGGTCCCTCTACTTTTAGGTGGTGCACGGCGTTGTGGCACACGTTTGATACGCCAAACTGTTTAAACCGGCACCAAAAATACTTGTTGGTAGATTTGCATTCCAAAAAGTTGCAGTCAAAGGGCTTGCTGCATAGGAGCTATGCAATCCGTCCAAAACCGTGCACTATATTGCATATGGTTGCGGCGCACGCGGCTGGCTCGCGTCGGCAGGGGGGTGCTGCCGGTTTGGGCACCAGTCCCACCTTCGTCGCTTGTCGCGCCGCCTCGCCTGCGCTAAAGCGCCGCGTTCAGGTCGCCGCGAACGCGATTCGGGGCGCGCAGACTTATGCGGGCGTGGTGAAACTGGTAGACACGCCAGATTTAGGTTCTGGTGGCGAAAGCCGTGGGGGTTCAAGTCCCTTCGCCCGCACCAGGCGCTGTTGACGTCACGCAGCGGCGACGGGCCGGCAAGGCCCGCACATTCGGTTGAACAGGATTTTTTGGTAGGATTGGCTGGCACAATGCAGGTTACCGAGACGCTCTCCGACGGGCTGAAGCGTGGCTACACCGTGGTTCTCCCCGTCGCCGATCTGGACGCTCGCCGGACCGAGCGCCTGGCCTCGATCAGCAAGTCGGTGCGTCTCCCCGGCTTCCGGCCAGGCAAGGTGCCGATGCCGATCATCCGCCAGCGCTTCGGCAAGGACGTGTCGGCCGAGGTGCTGCAGGAGTCGGTGAACGAGGCGACCCAGCAGGTGCTGAGCGAGCGTGGCCTGCGCCCGGTGCGGACGCCGAAGGTCGACATGGTCACGGAAAACCCCATCGCGCTGGCCACCGACCTGGAATTCAAGCTCGAGATGGAGCTGATGCCGGACGTCACCATGCCGGATTTCAGCACCATCCAGCTGACCCGCTACAAGGCCGAGATGCCATCCGACGCGGTGGACAAGGCGCTGCAGCAGATCGCCAAGTACAATCGTACGCTGGAACCGCTGTCCGCGGAGACGCTGGAGGCCCGCGGCAACGGCGCCGTGACTGGCGAGATCGTTACCATCGACTTCGAGGGCAAGATCGACGGCGTGCCGTTCGAAGGCGGCAAGGGCACCGACATGCAGGTGGAACTCGGCGGCGACGGGTTCATCCCGGGCTTTGCCGAGCAGCTTGAAGGCGCCCGGCCGGGCGAGGCGCGCGTGCTGAACGTCACCTTCCCCGAGAACTACGGCAAGGCGGACCTGGCCGGCAAGCCCGCCACCTTCGACGTCACGGTCAAGCAGGTCAGCAGCCAGGCCATCCCGGCGATCGACGACGAGCTGGCCAAGAAAGTCGGCGCCGGTACCCTGGACGCGGTGAAGGAAATCATTGTCGCCCGCCAGCGGGAGGAGATCGATTCCGCCTCCCGCCTGCGGCTGAAGAAGGAACTGCTGGACGCGCTGGCCGGCATGGTTTCGTTCCCGGTGCCGGACTCCCTGGCGAACCAGGAATTCGACCAGATCTGGCGGCAGTTCGAGCAGGCCCGCAAGGCCGGCACCGAGGACGAGGACGACAAGAACAAGGATGAGGAGACCCTCAAGGCCGAGTACCGGGCCATCGCCGAGCGCCGCATCCGCCTGGGCCTGCTGCTGGCCGAGATCGCGCGGCAGAACAACATCGCCGTCACCGAGCAGGAAGTGACCCGCGGCATCATCCAACGCGCGATGCAGTACCCGGGGCAGGAATCGCAGATGATGGAGCTGTACCGCAAGTACCCGCACCTGACGGACAGCGTGCGTGGCCCGCTGCTGGAGGACAAGACCGTCGATTTCATCCTGGAGCTGGCGAAGGTGACCGACGCCACCGTCACGATGGAGGAGCTGATGCAGGAGCCGCCGGAGGCGCCGAAGACGGAGTCATCGGCGGCATAAGCGCCACATCGTGCTGATTTGCCGCTGGCCATCTGGCCGGGTGGCTGGACTTCCGGCGGCAGGCACATATTTATGAATGGCTTCTGGCTCGACCCTCTGCAACCTCTAGGTGATTATGATGCGGGACCGCGATCCTGTTGAAATTTATGGCAATTCCCTGGTTCCCATGGTGGTCGAGCAGACCGCGCGGGGGGAGCGGGCGTTCGACATCTACTCGCGCCTGCTGAAGGAGCGGATCATCTTCCTCACCGGCGCGGTGTATGACCAGGTCAGCGCGCTGATCTGCGCCCAGTTGCTGTTCCTGGAGTCGGAAAACCCATCAAAAGATATTTCCTTCTATATCAACAGCCCGGGCGGCGTGGTGTCCGCCGGCTTGGCGATCTACGACACCATGCAGTACATCCGCAGCCCGGTCAGCACGGTCTGCATCGGCCAGGCCGCCTCGATGGGCAGTCTGCTGCTGACCGCCGGCGCCAAAGGCAAGCGCTTCGCCCTGCCGAACGCGCGCGTCATGGTGCACCAGCCCTCCGGCGGCGCCCAGGGCCAGGCGACGGACATCGAAATCCAGGCGAGGGAAATTCTTACCCTCCGCAAACGGCTGAATGAAATTTACGTTCGTCACACCGGCCAGCCGATCGAGGCGATTGAACGGAAGCTGGAGCGTGATACCTATATGTCGGCTGAGGAAAGCCGGGACTTCGGTCTGGTGGACGAGGTGGTTGACCGCCGTCCGCCGGTCGAATCTGCCGAGCCTTCCAAGAGCTGAGGCCTATCTCCATTCCAGATATCCGAGGCAGGGGCTTCCTGCCTCGGAATTTTCCCTTTCAGTCAATTCATTGTGGTTTGTGCGGCAGAGTTCGCCGTATGCTTTCCAGCGTTGTAAGGGATGGGCTGTTCGCGGTTCTTGTCCCTGCCGCGTATAGGGAGTTATGCTTCCCCATTGTGCCCCTGTGTCCGGGGGAGGAGTGCGCATGAGCAAGTCCGGCGATTCGAAAAATACCCTCTACTGCTCGTTCTGTGGCAAGTCCCAGCACGAGGTCCGCAAACTCATCGCCGGTCCGACGGTCTTCATCTGCGACGAGTGCGTCGAGCTTTGCATGGATATCATCCGTGAGGAGCACAAGACGCACCTCGTGAAGTCCCGCGACGGGGTGCCAACTCCGCGGGAGATCTGCAAGGTCCTGGACGACTACGTCATCGGCCAGGATCACGCCAAGCGCGTGCTGTCGGTGGCGGTGCATAACCATTACAAGCGCCTGGCCCACGGCCAGAAGAACAACGACGTCGAGATCGCGAAGTCCAACATCCTGCTGGTCGGCCCCACCGGCTCCGGCAAGACCCTGCTGGCGCAGACGCTGGCCCGCATCCTCGACGTGCCGTTCACCATGGCCGACGCCACCACGCTGACCGAGGCGGGGTACGTGGGCGAGGATGTCGAGAACATCATCCTCAAGCTGCTGCAGGCGGCCGACTACAATGTGGAGCGGGCGCAGCGCGGCATCGTCTATATTGACGAGGTCGACAAGATCTCGCGCAAGTCGGACAACCCCTCGATCACCCGGGACGTTTCTGGCGAAGGCGTGCAGCAGGCGCTGCTGAAGATCATGGAAGGCACGGTTGCCTCGGTCCCGCCGCAGGGCGGGCGGAAGCATCCGCAGCAGGAGTTCCTGCAGGTCGACACAACCAACATACTGTTCATCTGCGGCGGCGCGTTCTCGGGCCTCGAGAGGATTATCAGCTCGCGTGGCAAGGGCTCGGGCATCGGCTACGGCGCCGAGGTCCGCTCGCAGGATGAGCGCCGGATGGGCGCGATCCTGCGCGAGGTGGAACCGGAAGACCTGCTGAAGTTCGGCCTGATCCCCGAGTTCATCGGCCGCCTGCCGGTGGTCGCGACGCTGGAGGACCTGGACGAGGGCGCCCTGATGGAGATCCTGACCAAGCCGAAGAACGCGCTGGTCAAGCAGTACGGGCGTCTGTTCGAGATGGAAGGCGTCAAGCTGTCGTTCACCGACGACGCGTTGAAGTCGGTCGCCACCCGGGCCATCAAGCGCAAGACCGGCGCGCGCGGCCTGCGCTCGATCATGGAACAGATCCTGCTGTCCACCATGTTCGACCTGCCGGGCCTGGACGGCGTCGAGGAGGTCGTGATCAACCGGGAGGTGGCGGAGTCCCGTTCGAATCCGCTGTACCTGTACGGGAAGGAGCGGGCGGAAAGCACCGCCTGATCCCGACAGCAACCCGGAAACCCGGCTCTCGGTGGAGCGATCACGGATTTCAAGGGCTTGCGACAATCTTTCCTGCGGCCATATCGGCCGCATGAGATTGCGACAGGCCCATGAATGCGTCGTCCGTGCCGCTGCCGGGCGGATAACGCTGACTGTCCATCAAGGAGGTCATGAATGACGGAACAGGATCGGCCAGCCCCCGAGCGGCCAGCGAACCCGCAAAGACCACAGGGTCAGAGTGACGTGATGGCCGTGCTGCCGTTGCGCGACATCGTGGTCTTCCCGCACATGATCGTCCCGCTGTTCGTCGGCCGGGAAAAGTCGGTGCGGGCCCTGGAAGCGGTGATGCGGGACGACAAGCAGATCCTGCTGGTCGCGCAGAAGAATGCCTCCCAGGACGATCCGACGGTCGAGGATATTTATCGCGTCGGCACCGTCTCGACGATCCTGCAGTTGCTGAAGCTGCCGGATGGCACGGTGAAGGTGCTGGTCGAGGGCGGCCGCCGCGCGCGGATCACCGGCTTCAAGGAAACCGAGGCGTTTTTCGAGGCGCAGACCGAGCCGATGACCGACGTCGTCGGCGAGAAGAAGGACCTGGAAGCGCTCGGCCGCACCGTGGTTTCTCAATTTGAGCAGTATATCAAGCTCAACAAGAAGATCGCGCCGGAAGTCCTGGTGTCGCTGAACCAGATCGAGGAGCCGTCGAAGCTGGCTGATACGGTCGCCAGTCACCTGAACCTGAAGATCCCTGAGAAGCAGGACCTGCTGGAGATCGCCAAGGTCAGCGAGCGCCTGGAACGCGTGTTCGGCCACATGGAGTCGGAAATCGGCGTCCTGCAGGTGGAGAAGCGCATCCGCAACCGCGTCAAGCGGCAGATGGAGAAGACCCAGCGCGAGTACTACCTGAACGAGCAGCTGAAGGCGATCCAGAAGGAACTGGGCGAGCGCGAGGACGGCAAGGACGAGAACGCCGAGCTCGAATCCAAGATCAAGAAGACCCGGTTCTCCAAGGAAGCCCGCGACAAGGCCATGGCGGAGCTGAAGAAGCTGCGCACCATGAGCCCGATGAGCGCGGAAGCGACGGTGGTTCGTAACTACCTGGACTGGATGCTGTCGATCCCCTGGAAGAGGCGCAGCAAGATCCGCAACGACGTGGTCGAGGCCGAGAAGGTGCTCGAGGCGGACCACTATGGCCTGGACAAGGTCAAGGAGCGGATCATCGAATACCTGGCGGTGCAGGCGCGCAGCCCCAAGGTGCGCGGCCCGATCCTTTGCCTGGTTGGCCCGCCCGGCGTCGGCAAGACCTCGCTGGGCAAGTCGATCGCCAAGGCGACGGGGCGCAACTTCGTCCGCATGTCGCTGGGCGGCGTGCGGGATGAGGCGGAGATCCGTGGCCACCGGCGGACCTATATCGGCTCGATGCCGGGCAAAGTCATCCAGGGCATGAAGAAGGCCAAGACTTCCAACCCGCTGTTCCTGCTGGACGAGGTGGACAAGCTCGGCTCCGACTGGCGCGGCGACCCGTCGTCGGCGCTGCTGGAGGTGCTGGACCCCGAGCAGAACTCCACCTTCGCCGATCACTACCTGGAGGTGGACTACGACCTATCGGACGTGATGTTCGTCACCACGGCCAACAGCCTGCGCATGCCGCAGCCGCTGCTGGACCGCATGGAGATCATCCGCATCCCCGGCTACACCGAGGATGAGAAGGTCGAGATCGCCAAGCGCCACCTGATCAACAAGCAGGGCGAGGCGCATGGCCTGAAGAAGGACGAGTGGAGCATCACGGAAGACGCCCTGCGCGACCTGATCCGCTACTACACGCGCGAAGCCGGCGTCCGGAACCTGGAGCGCGAGATCGCCAACCTGGCGCGGAAATCAGTGAAGGAGATCGTCACCAAGAAGTCGCCCAAGATCGCCGTCACCCGGAAGAACCTGGAGAAGTTCGCCGGCGTGAAGAAGTTCCGCTTCGGCGAGACGGAAGCCGAAGACATGGTGGGCGTCGTCACCGGCCTGGCCTGGACCGAAGTCGGCGGCGAGATCCTGACCATCGAGTCGGTGCTGCTGCCCGGCAAGGGCAACGTCAAGCACACCGGCAAGCTGGGCGACGTCATGCAGGAAAGCGTCTCGGCCGCGATCAGCTACGTCCGCAGCCGCGCGACCAAGTTCGGCATCAAGCCGACGCTGTTCGAGAAGCGCGACATCCACGTGCACGTGCCGGAAGGGGCGACTCCGAAGGACGGCCCGTCGGCGGGCGTGGCGATGGCGACGTCGATCGTCTCCATCCTCACCGGCATCCCGGTGCGGCGTGACGTGGCGATGACCGGCGAGGTGACGCTGCGTGGGCGCGTGCTGCCCATCGGCGGCCTGAAGGAGAAGCTGCTGGCGGCCCTGCGCGCCGGGATCACCACGGTATTCATCCCGAAGGAGAACGAGAAGGACCTGGCCGAGATCCCGGACAACGTGAAGAAGCACCTGAAGCTGATTCCGGTGTCCGATGTGGACGAGGTCATCGCCCAGGCCCTGGCGCGGCGTCCGACGCCGATCGAGTGGGAAGAGCCGGCGGAGGCGCCATTGCCGGCGGCACCGGCGGCACCGGCCTCGACATCCTTGCCACATTGAACATGAACGGCCCGCTGAACCACTTCAGCGGGCCGTTTTCCCCAGAAATCCGTGGTTCCCAGCATTGACGCGGTTAAAACCCGGCAAGTAGTGTCCGCCGGCTTTCTCCGGACATGTTGTTCGGGACTTCGATTCGTGACTATGGATATGAGAGGGGCCACGCCGTGAACAAAATGGACCTCATTGCAGCGGTCGCTGACGGGACAGACCTCTCGCGTGCGAAGGCAGGTGAAGTCGTCGATTCCGTGTTCGGCGCGATTATCGATGCGCTGAAGAAGAAGGAAGAAGTCCGGCTGGTTGGCTTCGGCACGTTCGTCGCGGCCACGCGTAAAGCCAGCACGGGCCGCAATCCGCGAACCGGCGAAGAGATGGAAATTCCCGAATCGACCACCGTGCGCTTCAAGGCCGGCAAGGGCCTGAAGGACTCGGTGGGCTGAGACGGGCAAGGGGGGGTGCTTTCGGGCGCCTCCCGCCTCCAGGGGCGGTTAGCTCAGCGGTAGAGCGTCTCGTTTACACCGAGAGGGTCGGCGGTTCAAATCCGTCACCGCCCACCAGGGTTCCAGACCTACCGTTGCCTTGAAGCAGTCCGTCTACTGGCAACTTTTCTCCCAATTGGCTTCCTGTACGCCGTTGGCGATGAAAGCCGCCAGGGGTCGAGGCCGCGCTTGTGGCTCCTGTCGCCACACAGGCCAGAACGCGCAAGCCGACCGAATCTCCGTTCGTAACATGCCGCTGACACGAAGTGGACCGGCTCTCCGCCCAAGTGGCGGCCTTGGGCTCCTGTGGTTCTAATCCCATCGGTCCTTTGACCAGTTACGCACCTCCACGCTCCCGTCCGCACGCACCTCCACCAGCAGGTTGATCAGGCTGTCCTGGCATTCAACAGTGTCAAGCGCCAAGCCAGACAAACGGCATTGCTCGTCGGCCGCTACCGTTGGCACGATTATGATCAGCCCATTGTGTACCTCAAGCTGGGCATAGATCCGAAGGAAGTCACGGCGATTGTTGGTGACGATGATGTAGTCGCGTTCAGCCGCCAACATGGCCAAAACCCGGTCGTCAGCGCCTTCCCGATTAAGCCAGGCGACGTGCATTGCGACATAGCCACGCTCTTTGGCCGTGCCAGCCAAATAGGGCGACAGACACTCATCAATCAGGATGGGGTCCATCACGCCGCAGCCGGATGGTCCCGCCAGCCTGGCCCGATCGTCTCCTCAGCCCACGCGATGGCCGCCTCGATCCCGTCGAGAGGCAGGGAGGGGTAGTGATTGAAGATGTCCACGCGGCTGTATCCTGCCCGCAGATGCACCAGGATCATCTCCACCGGGATTCGCGTGCCGCGAATCGTCGGTACCCCGCCCATGATCTCGGGATTGCAGACAATCTCCGCCGGGAGGCTCCGCTTCTTTGCGTGCAGAATCATGACCGGTGGCTCCTTTCCCCAATATATACCCGCCAGTCGCGCGATTTCCAGCCAAACGCCCTTGACGCCCTACGCCGCCCGGCATACACGCAGCGCCACACGATGCGCGGGTGTAGCTCAGTCGGTTAGAGCGCCGGCCTGTCACGCCGGAGGTCGCGGGTTCGAGCCCCGTCACTCGCGCCATCATCTCATTCCCCACCGCACATGCCGAAAGCCCGGGCTGCCCTGACGGCCCGCTGTGCCGTGCGGATTTGTTGTGAATCCGCTTCTTCTTGCGCGCTCGTCATCTTCCGGTGCAGGTTTTGTTACCTTAGCCTATGGCCCTCGCCGCGCGTTCGCGTTAAGAGCCTTGCGCAACTGCGGAACCGGACAAGCCCACGCGAGACGCGCGCGGCGCGGCCGGTTCTGCGGTCGCGTCCAAAGAGCAAGTGCGGATCAATCAATGCAACCTGTCCTGTTCGGGTATCTGCCCATCCTCGTCTTCCTGGTGATTGCCGGCGTTATTGCCGTCGCCATGGTGGGTGGGTCATTGATCGCCGCCCGCCAGAAGCCATATGCCGAGAAGCTTTCGGCCTACGAGTGTGGGTTTGAGCCCTTCGACGATGCGCGCCGGCGGTTTGACGTGCGGTATTACCTCGTCGCGATTCTCTTCATCATCTTCGATCTGGAGGTCGCGTTCCTCTTTCCCTGGGCCGTCGCCCTGAAGGGAATCGGCGCCTTCGGCTTCTGGTCGATGATGGCGTTCCTGGGCGTCCTCACCGTGGGCTTCATCTACGAGTGGTGCAAAGGCGCCCTGGAGTGGGAGTGACAGCATGAGCGACGCAACCGTACTGGCCTGGAACCGCGACCATCTGCCGCCCGGCCCGGAGCAGGATGCCGTCATCAAGGGCATCACCGGCGAGATGGCCGACAAGGGCTTCCTGGTGGCGAATATCGACAAGGTGGTGAACTGGGCACGCACCGGCAGCCTGTGGCCGATGACCTTCGGGTTGGCCTGCTGCGCGATCGAAATGATCCACGCCTACATGCCGCGCTATGACCTCGACCGGCTCGGCATGATCCCGCGCGCCTCGCCGCGGCAGAGCGACGTGATGATCGTCGCCGGCACGCTGACCAACAAAATGGCGCCGGCGCTGCGCAAGGTGTACGACCAGATGCCGGAGCCGCGCTGGGTGATCAGCATGGGCAGCTGCGCCAACGGCGGCGGCTACTACCACTATTCCTATTCCGTGGTGCGCGGCTGCGACCGGGTCGTGCCGGTCGACGTCTACGTCCCCGGCTGCCCGCCCACCGCCGAGGCGCTGGTTTACGGAATCATGCAGTTACAGAAAAAGATCCGCCGCACAGGGACAATTCTCCGTGGCTGACGCAGAAACGAAAACCGAGGCCGCTCCGCCGCCACCCTCGCCGCTGGAACAACTCGGCCAGGCGGTCGCAACGATTCGCGGCATCGCCGGCTGGCGCATCGAGCGCGATGAACTGATTGCCACAGCAGACCGCGACTCGCTGCTGGCGGTGATGCTGACGCTGCGCGACGACCCGCGCTTCGCCTTCGAGCAGGTGATGGACATCTGCGGCGTCGATTGGCTGGAGCGGGCCGAGCGGTTCGACGTGGTCTACAACCTGCTGTCGGTTTCGCTGAACCACCGCCTGCGGGTGATCGTCACCACCGACGAGAAGGCGCCGGTGCCGTCTGTCCATACTGTCTGGCCAGCCGCGACGTGGTGGGAGCGCGAATGCTGGGACCTGTTCGGCGTCGTGTTCTCGGGCCAGCCGGACCTGCGCCGGATCCTGACCGACTACGGCTTCGAAGGCCACCCGCTGCGCAAGGACTTCCCGCTGACCGGCTATGTCGAGGTCCGCTACGACGAGGAGCGCAAGCAGGTCGTCTATGAGCCGGTCAAGCTGACCCAGGACTGGCGCAGCTTCGACTTCCTCTCCCCGTGGGAGGGCGTGACCACCTTGCCGGGCGACGAGAAGGTTTACACCGAGCGCTCCGAGCAGGCGAAAGGCTAAGGCAATGAGCGAAGCGACCGGCACGACGCCCGCGATCGTCGAGATCGACAGTCATTCGATCAATTTCGGCCCGCAGCACCCCGCGGCGCACGGCGTGCTGCGCCTGATCCTGGAAATGGACGGCGAGATCATCGAACGCGCGGACCCGCATATCGGCCTGCTGCACCGCGGCACCGAGAAGCTGATGGAATACCGCACGTATCTACAGTCCGTGCCGTATTTCGACCGCCTCGACTACGTTTCGCCGATGTCCGAGGAGCACACCTACGCGCTTGCGGTGGAAAAGCTGCTCGGCATCACCGCGCCGGACCGCGCGCAGTGGATTCGCGTGTTGTTCGCCGAGATCACCCGGGTGCTGAACCACCTGCTGAACCTGACGACCTACGCGCTCGACGTCGGCGCCATCACCCCGAGCCTGTGGGGGTTCGAGGAACGCGAAAAGCTGATGGAGTTCTACGAGGCGGCCTCCGGCGCACGGCTGCACTCCAACTACTTCCGTCCGGGCGGCGTGGCGCGCGACCTGCCGGCCGGCCTGACCGACCGCATCCACGGGTGGAGCGAAACGTTCCCGAAGTTTATCGACGACCTGGAGGAACTGCTCACCGCCAACCGCATCTGGAAGCAGCGCACTGTCGATATCGGCGTGTTTACGGCCGAGCAGGCGCTGGCCTGGGGCTTTGCCGGCCCGCCGCTGCGCGCCTCCGGCGTGCCGTGGGACCTGCGCCGCTCGCAGCCGTACGACAAGTATAACGAGGTCGACTTCCAGGTTCCCGTCGGCCGCAACGGCGACTGCTACGACCGCTACCTGATCCGCATGTATGAGATGCGGGAGAGCGTGAAGATCATCCGCCAGTGCCTGCCGAAGATGCAGCCCGGGCCGGTGAAGGTGCAGGACCGCAAATTCTCGCCGCCGACGCGCGCCGAGATGAAGCGCTCGATGGAGGCGCTGATCCATCACTTCAAGCTGTTCACCGAAGGCTTCCACGTGCCGGCCGGCACGACATACACCGCGACGGAAAGCCCGAAGGGCGAGTTCGGCGTCTATCTGGTTGCCGACGGCACCAACCGGCCGTATCGTTGCAAGATCCGTCCAACCGGATTCGGCTTCCTCCAGGCAACCGATGCGATAGCCAAACGGCATATGCTGGCTGATATCACGGCGATCATCGGATCGATGGATATCGTGTTCGGCGAAATCGACAGGTAGACCATGACGACAACCAATAGTTCGGAAACGTTCCGGCAACCGGACAGCTTCGCTTTCGATGCGGAAAGCGAGGCTGAAATCGCGCAGGTCATCACCAAGTACCCCGCCGGCAAGCAGGCGAGCGCGGTGATTCCGGCGCTGTACGTGGCGCAGCGGCAGATGCAGCGGCAGACCGGCAGCGCCTGGGTGCCGGTCAAGGCGATGGACGCGGTGGCGGCGCGGTTGGGCATGGCGCCGATCCGCGTCTATGAAGTCGCCACCTTCTACTTCATGTTCAACACAAAGCCGATCGGCAAGTATCACCTGCAGGTGTGCACCACCACGCCGTGCTGGCTGCGCGGCTCCGACCAGATCGTCCAGGCCTGCTGCCAGGAAACCGGCATCAAGCATTTCGGCGAAACCAGCGCGGACGGAATGTTCACCATGACCGAGGTCGAATGCCTCGGCGCCTGCGTGAACGCGCCCATCCTGCAGGTTGACGATGATTACTATGAAGATATGGATGCGGAGAAGGTGAAGGACCTGCTGGCCGCGCTGCGCCGCGGTGAGCGTCCGGCGCCGGGCTCCATGACCGGACGCCAGACATCGGCTCCCGAAGGTGGCCCGAATACGTTGACCACGCTGCGCTTCGCGCCGGAGGGTTGAATGCTGCAGGACAAGGATCGCATCTTCACCAATCTCTACGGCCTGCATGACCCGTACCTGAAGGGCGCGCGGGCGCGGGGCGACTGGGACAATACGGCCGCGATCCTGGCCCGCGGCCGCGACGCGCTGATCCAGGAGATGAAGGATTCCGGCCTGCGCGGCCGCGGCGGCGCCGGTTTCCCCACCGGCCTGAAGTGGTCGTTCATGCCGAAGCAGTCCGACCGTCCGTGCTACCTGGTGGTGAACGCCGACGAATCCGAGCCCGGCACCTGCAAGGACCGCGACATCATCCGCCACGATCCGCACAAGCTGGTCGAAGGCTGCCTGGTCGCCGGCTTCGCCATGGGCGCCTGCGCGGCGTATATCTACATCCGCGGTGAGTTCTTCAACGAATCGGTCGTGCTGCAGCGCGCGATCGACGAAGCCTACGCCGCCGGGCTTATCGGCAAGAACGCCTGCGGCTCCGGCTACGATTTCGACGTGTTCCTGCACCGCGGCGCCGGGGCCTATATCTGCGGCGAGGAAACCGCCCTGATCGAAAGCCTGGAAGGCAAGAAGGGCATGCCGCGGATGAAGCCGCCGTTCCCGGCCGGCGTCGGGCTGTATGGCTGCCCGTCCACGGTGAACAACGTCGAATCGATCGCCGTGGCGCCGACGATCTTCCGCCGCGGCGCGTCCTGGTTCACCAGCTTCGGCCGGCCCAACAACACCGGCACCAAGCTGTTCTGCATTTCCGGCCACGTGAACCAGCCGTGCAACGTCGAGGAGGAACTCGGCATTCCGTTGCGGGAGCTGATCGACCGCTACGCCGGCGGCGTGCGCGGCGGCTGGGACAACCTGCTGGCGGTGATCCCGGGCGGCTCCTCCGTGCCGCTGATCCCGAAATCGATCTGCGACGATGTGCTGATGGACTTCGACAGTCTCCGCAACGTGCGCAGCGGCCTGGGCACGGCAGCCGTCATCGTCATGGACAAATCGACCGACGTCATCAAGGCGATCGCCCGACTGTCGAAATTCTACATGCACGAAAGCTGCGGCCAGTGCACGCCGTGCCGCGAGGGCACCGGCTGGATGTGGCGCGTCATGACCCGCATGGTCGAAGGCCGCGCCACGCCGCAGGAAATCGACACGCTCGACCAGGTGACCCGCCAGGTTGAGGGCCACACCATCTGCGCCCTGGGCGACGCGGCGGCGTGGCCGGTCCAGGGCTTGATCCGGCATTTCCGGCCGGTCATGGAAGAACGCATAGCCGCGTACAAGGCGCGCAGCACGACGCGCCTGGCGGCGGAGTAGGACTATAAGCTGTTGCGCAATAATCAAGGACGTCCGGCGGACGAACAGGAGGATGCCCGTTATGGATGACATACGTCCAGACCCGCGGCTCATCATCGAGAAGGGCGGATACACCCTTGATCGTGGCGGTAGAACGCGGCCTCCTGCGCGCCGGCCCGACCAGGAACCATGCCGGCCGGCAACGGGCGGCCCTACGCTGCCGCCGCTCAAGCCTGCCTCTACGTCGCCAGCCGCTCATTCCGGATCGAACAACAAGCATGGCTAAAGTCACCATCGACGGCATCACGGTCGACGTCGCCAACGGCTCGACCATCCTCCAGGCCGCGGAGCAGGCGGGCGTGGAAATCCCGCGCTTCTGCTACCACGAGCGCCTGTCCATCGCCGGCAACTGCCGCATGTGCCTGGTGGAGGTCGAGAAGGCGCCACCCAAGCCGATTGCCTCCTGCGGCTACCCGGTGGCCGACGGCATGGTCGTGCACACCGACACGCCGATGGTCCGCAACGCCCGCCGCGGCGTGATGGAATTCCTGCTGATCAACCACCCGCTGGACTGCCCGATTTGCGACCAGGGCGGCGAGTGCGACCTGCAGGACCAGGCGCTTGGCTACGGCATGGACCACTCGCGCTACGCCGAGAACAAGCGCGCCGTGCCGGACAAGAACCTCGGCCCGCTGGTGAAGACCTCGATGAACCGCTGCATCCACTGCACGCGCTGCATCCGCTTCATCACCGAGATCGCCGGCGTGCCCGACCTCGGCGCCACCGCCCGCGGCGAGCACATGGAAGTCGGCACCTATGTGGAAAAGGCGCTCGGCTCGGAACTATCCGGCAACATCATCGACCTGTGCCCCGTCGGCGCGCTGACCTCGAAGCCGTATGCCTTCGTCGCCCGCCCGTGGGAACTGGCGAAGACCGACAGCATCGACGTGCTGGACGCCGTCGGTTGCAACATCCGCATCGACTCCCGCGGCCCGGAAGTGCTGCGCATCCTGCCGCGCATCAATGAGGACGTGAACGAGGAGTGGCTGGGCGACAAGTCCCGCTTCGCCGTCGATGGCCTGAAGCGCCGCCGCCTGGATCGTCCGTGGGTGCGCGAGAACGGCAAGCTGCGCGCCGCCACATGGGACGAGGCCTTCGCCACCATCGCCGCCAAGCTCAAGCCGCTCGCCGGCCACAAGATCGGCGCCATCGCCGGCGACCTGTGCGACGCCGAGAGCATGCTGGCGCTGAAGGACCTGATGGACAGCCTGGGCTCGGTCAACCTCGACTGCCGGCAGGACGGCGCCCGGCTTGACCCGGCGCGGCGGGATTTCTACTGCTTCAACACCTCGATCGCCGGGATCGAGGAAGCCGACGCGCTGCTGATCGTCGGGTCGAACCCGCGCAAGGAAGCGCCGGTGCTGAACGCGCGCATCCGCAAGGCGTGGCTCCACAGCGGCATGCCCATCGGCGTCATCGGCCCGGACACCGACCTGACCTACGCGGTGACGCAACTCGGCATGCGGCCGGTGGTGCTGAGCAACCTGGTGCATGATACGCACCCGTTCATCAAGGTGCTGCAGGAGGCGAAAAAGCCGATGATCATCGTCGGGCAGGGCGCGCTGGCGCGGCCCGACGGCAATTCCGTGCTGGCCGCGGCCTGGCAACTGGCGGCGCATGTCGGCGCGCTGACGCCGGAATGGCACGGCTTCAACGTGCTGCACACCGCGGCGGCCCGCGTCGGCGCGCTGGACCTGGGCTTCGTCCCGGGGCCGAACGGCAAGGGCATGAACGCGATGCTGGGCGACGGGGTGGATTTCCTCTGGCTGCTCGGCGCCGACTCGGTCGATCCGGCGCGCATCGGCGACAACACCTTCGTGGTCTACCAAGGCCACCACGGCGACGTCGGCGCGCACCGGGCGGACGTGATCCTGCCCGGCGCGGCCTACACGGAAAAGTCCGGCACCTACGTCAACACCGAGGGCCGGGTGCAGCGCGGCCTTCGCGCGGTGTACCCGCCCGGCGAGGCGCGCGAGGACTGGACGATCCTGCGCGCGTTCAGCGCCGTCCTCGGCAGGACGCTGCCGTACGACACCATCGAGGCGCTGCGCGCCCGGCTGGAGCAGGTCAACCCGGTGTTCGGCCGCGTCGGCCACCTGCCGCGCTTCGGCTGCTCGGACCAGGCTGGCCCGACCGGCGACATCACCGCGCTGTCGGACGCGCCGTTCGTCGCGGCGGTGACCAACTACTACCAGACCGACCCGATCAGCCGGGCCAGTCCCACCATGGCCGCCTGCGTGGCGGCGCAGACGACCCCGGCGCTGGCGGCGGAGTAGGCGGATGTACGAGTTCTTCCACGACACCAACCTCGGCCTGGTCCTGCTGACCGTGGGCGAGTGCCTGGCCCTGCTGGTGCCGCTGCTGATCGCCGTCGCCTACCTGACCTACGCCGAGCGCAAGGTCCTGGCGGCGATCCAGTTGCGCAAGGGGCCGAACGTGGTCGGGCCGTTCGGCCTGCTGCAGCCGTTCGCCGACGCGCTGAAGATGCTGACGAAGGAGACCATCATCCCGTCGGGATCGAACCGCGTCCTGTTCCTGCTCGCGCCGATGCTGACCTTTCTGCTGGCGATGCTGGCCTGGGCCGTCATCCCGGTGAACGCGGGCTGGGTGGCGGCGGACATCAACGTCGGCATCCTGTACCTGTTCGCGATCTCCTCGCTCGGCGTGTACGGCATCATCATCGCCGGCTGGGCGTCGAACTCGAAATACGCCTTCCTGGGCGCGCTGCGCTCGGCGGCGCAAATGGTCAGCTACGAGGTCTCGATGGGCTTCGTGCTGGTCAGCGTGCTGCTGTGCGTCGGCTCGCTGAACCTGTCCGATATTGTGCTGGCGCAGCGGCATATCTGGTTCTGCATCCCGCTGCTGCCGATGTTCGTCATCTTCTTCGTCTCGGCGCTGGCGGAGACCAACCGCTCGCCGTTCGACCTGCCGGAGGGGGAGTCGGAAATCGTCGCCGGGTTCTTCGTCGAATATTCGTCCATGAGCTTCGGGCTGTTCTTCCTCGGCGAATACGCGAACATGATCCTCATGAGCGCGATGACCTCTATCCTGTTCCTGGGTGGCTGGCTCGGCCCGTTCGGCTTGCTGCCGCAGCTTGGGCCGCTGTGGCTGATCCTGAAGATCTGCGTCCTGCTGTTCCTGTTCATCTGGATCCGGGGCACCATGCCACGCTACCGCTACGACCAGCTGATGCGGTTGGGCTGGAAGGTGTTCCTGCCGTTTTCATTGCTGTGGCTGGTGCTGACCGCCGGTGCGCTGCTGGCCTTCGGATGGCTGCCGAATGTCGCGTGACCCGGACCTGCACCTGACCCCGTCGGCGGAGGCCTGACATGGCATTTATCGACCGCACAGCGCGCAGCCTGCTGCTTGGCGAGTTGCTCGCCGGGCTGGGCCTGACCCTGCGCTACTTCTTCAAGCAGAAGGCCACCATCAACTACCCCTATGAGAAGGGGCCAATCAGCCCGCGGTTCAAAGGGGAGCACGCGCTGCGGCGCTACCCGAACGGCGAGGAACGCTGCATCGCCTGCAAGCTGTGCGAGGCGATCTGCCCGGCGCAGGCGATCACCATCGAGGCGGAGCCCCGCAGCGACGGCTCGCGGCGCACCACGCGCTATGACATCGACATGACCAAGTGCATCTACTGCGGCCTGTGCGAGGAAGCCTGCCCGGTGGATGCCATCGTCGAGGGCCCGAACTTCGAGTTCGCCACCGAGACGCGCGAGGAACTGCTCTACAACAAGGACAAGCTGCTGGCGAACGGCGACCGTTGGGAACCCGAGATCGCCCGCCGGCTGGAACTGGACGCGCCCTACCGATGATCACCCAGATCCTGTTCTATCTGTTCGCCGTGGTCCTGCTGGGTTCGGCGGCGGCGGTGGTCAGTGCCCGCAATCCGGTGCACTCGGTGCTGTTCCTGATCCTGGCGTTCTTCAACGCCGCGGCGCTGTTCCTGATCGCCGGGGCCGAGTTCCTGGCGATGATCCTGGTCATCGTCTACGTCGGCGCCGTCGCGGTGCTGTTCCTGTTCGTGGTGATGATGCTGGACGTGGACTTCGCCGAGTTGCGAAGCGGCTTCCAGCGCTATCTGCCGGTTGGCGCCACGGTCGGCGCGGTACTGCTGATCGAGCTTGGCCTGGTGCTGAGCGGCTGGACCTTCGCGACGGACTCCGCGCACCTGCGCATGTCGCCGGCGCCGGTGGGAATGTCGAACACCGAGGCGCTGGGGCGGATCCTCTACACCGACTACGTCTTCCTGTTCCAGATCGCCGGCCTGATCCTGCTGGTGGCGATGATCGGCGCGATCGTGCTGACGTTGCGGCGGCGCAAGACCTCGCGGCACCAGATCATCCGCGTGCAGACCGAGCGCGCGGTGACCGAGACGCTGGAGATGATCCCGGCGCCGCTGGGCGCGGGGGTGGCGTCGATGGGCGGCTACCGGCGCCCCAAGGTGGCCGAGCCCGAGCCGGTCGTGGCGGAAGAGGCCGAGGCGGAGGGGCACGGCCATGGGCACCATTAGGAACGCCGTGGCGCCCGGCAACGTAGCGTTGGCGCCGCGCGCTGTGCCCTCTCCGTCATGGCCGGGCGTGTCCCGGCCATCCACCCCCCACCGTCGCAGCGCGCATGGCGGCGTAAGTTCTTCGCCCCATCCTCATGGCCACCCAACCGTCGAAGCGCAGATGGCCGGGACAGGCTCGGCCATGACGGAGAGCGCCCGTCCAACCCTCGGGAGAAAACGTCCATGATGGCCGTCGGCCTCGGACACTACCTGACTGTGTCCGCCATCCTGCTCGTCCTGGGCATTTTCGGCATCTTCCTCAACCGCAAGAACATCATCATCATTCTGATGTCGATCGAGCTCATCCTGCTCGCGGTCAACCTGAACTTCGTCGCTTTCTCCGCCGCGCTGAACGACATGGCCGGGCAGGTGATGGCCATGCTGGTGCTGACCGTCGCGGCGGCCGAGGCGGCGATCGGCCTGGCGATCGTGGTGATCTACTTCCGCAACCGCGGATCGATCCAGGTTGAAGACGTCAACCTGATGAAGGGCTGACCATGCTGTATGCTCTCGCCGTCTTCACGCCGCTGGCCGGCGCCATGGTTTCCGGCCTGCTCGGCCGCATCATCGGCGACAAGGCCGCCATGGGCGCTTCCGTCCTCGGCATGATCGTCGCCGCCATCTGCGGCCCGCTGGCCTTCTTCCAGATCACCGCCGGCAATCCGCCGGGTCTGCTCGACATCGGCTCCTGGATCGAGTCCGGCCGGTTCCACGTGGACTGGGCGCTGCGCTACGACACCCTGTCCGCCGTCATGGTGGCGATGGTGACGTTCGTGTCGATGCTGATCCACGTCTATTCCATCGGCTACATGGGCCACGACGCCCGGCCGCGGTATCGCTTCTTCGCCTACCTGTCGCTGTTCAGCTTCGCCATGCTGATGCTGGTCACGGCCGACAACCTGGCGCAGCTGTTCTTCGGCTGGGAAGGCGTCGGCCTGTGCTCCTACCTGCTGATTGGCTACTGGTATGACCGCCCGAGCGCCTGCGCCGCGGCGATCAAGGCGTTCATCGTCAACCGCATGGCGGACCTGCCGTTCGCCGTCGGCCTGGCGCTGATCTTCTTCAAGTTCGGCTCGATCGAGTTCGCCACGATCTTCCCGGCTGTGCCGCAGCACCTGCACGACACCTACACGCTGTTCGGCACAACCTTCCCGGCGCTGGAGGTCATCGCCTTCCTGCTGTTCATCGGCGCCATGGGCAAGTCGGCGCAGCTTGGCTTCCATGTCTGGCTGCCGGACGCGATGGAGGGCCCGACGCCGGTCTCCGCCCTGATCCATGCCGCGACGATGGTGACCGCGGGCGTGTTCCTGGTGGCGCGGATGTCGCCGCTGATGGAGTATACGCCCTATGCGCTGGGCTTCGTCACCTTTATCGGCGCCTCCACCGCGCTGTTCGCCGCGACCATCGGCTGCACGCAGTTCGACATCAAGCGGGTGATCGCCTACTCGACCTGCTCGCAGCTTGGCTACATGTTCGCCGCGGCCGGTGTCGGCGTGTACCAGGCGTCGATCTTCCACCTGATCACGCATGCCTTCTTCAAGGCGCTGCTGTTCCTGTCCGCCGGCTCGGTGATCCACGCCATGTCGGACGAGCAGGACATGCGCAAGATGGGCGGGCTGGCGCGCAAGATCCCGATCACCGCGGCGGTGATGTGGATCGGCAACCTGGCGCTGGCCGGCATTCCGCCGTTCGCTGGCTACTACTCGAAGGACGCCATCATCTCCGCCACCTACGCCGCCGGCACGCCAATCGGCTATTACGGCTTCTTCTGCACCGTGGCGGCCGCGGCGCTGACCGCGTTCTACTCCTGGCGGCTGCTGTTCATGACCTTCCACGGCAAGGCACGTGCCGATCACCATACGATGGAGCACGTGCATGAGAGCCCGTGGGTGATGCTGGTGCCGCTGATCCTCCTGGCCACCGGCGCCGTCGTCGCCGGCTACCTGCTGTCCGGATGGTTCATCGGCGCCGGCTGGCAGCACTTCTGGAACGGCTCGATCTACAACGGCGCGCACAACGACGTGCTGGCGCGGATCGAGGAAAACCCCATCTGGGTCGATTACATCCCGCTGGTCGTCGGCCTTGCCGGCATCGCCGTGGCGTTCGTGATGTATATCCTGAACCCGCTGCTGCCGGTGCGCCTGTCGCAGACCTTCAGCGGCCCGTACCGCTTCGTCTTCAACAAGTGGTATTTCGACGAACTGTTCGACGCCATCCTGGTGCAGCCGTCGATCCGCCTGGCCCGCATCTTCTGGCAGACGGGCGACGCCACCATCATCGACGGCGTGCCCAACGGCCTGGCCGAACTGACCGTCGACGGCTCCCGCCAGGCGGTCAAGATCCAGACCGGCTCGCTGGCCGTCTATGCCTTCGTCATGCTGATCGGCGTCGTCGTGCTGATCGGTGTCTTCATGCTGAGCCGGTGAGGATTTGCCTGCCATGACCAATGCCGCCGGTTTCCCGATCCTGTCGCTGATCACCTGGCTGCCGCTCGTCGGCTGCGTGATCATCATGATGGTCCGGGGCGACGAGGAGACCATCGCCTCCAACGCCCGCTGGGCCGCGCTGTGGACCAGCCTGATCGTTCTTGCGCTGTCGCTGGTGCTGTGGGTGCTGTTCGACCAGTCCGACCCCGGCTTCCAGTTCAACGAGAGCGTCTCGTGGCTGCCCGAGTACAAAGTCGGCTACAAGATGGGCGTCGACGGCATTTCCGTGCTGTTCGTCCTGCTCTCGACCCTGCTGACGCCGATCTGCATCCTGTCGGCGTGGGACGTGATCAAGGTCAAGGTGAGGGAGTTCATGCTGAGCTTCCTGATCCTGGAGACCATGATGGTGGGCATGTTCTGCGCCACCGACTTCGTGCTGTTCTACATGTTCTTCGAGGGCGTGCTGATCCCGATGTACCTGATCATCGGCATCTGGGGCGGCCCGCGGCGCGTGTATTCGGCGGTGAAATTCTTTCTCTACACGTTGACCGGCTCGGTGCTGATGCTGCTGGCGCTGATCGCCATGTGGGTCCACGCCGGCACCACCGACATCGTCACGCTGCTGCACACGCCCTTCCCGGCGAGCATGCAGACCTGGCTGTTCCTGGCATTCTTTGCCTCGTTCGCGGTGAAGGTGCCGATGTGGCCGGTGCACACCTGGTTGCCGGACGCGCACGTCGAGGCGCCGACGGCGGGATCGGTGATCCTGGCGGGCGTGCTGCTGAAGATGGGCGGCTACGGGTTTCTGCGCTTCTCGATCCCGATGCTGCCTGACGCCTCGACCCATTTCGCGCCGTTCATGTTCGCCCTGTCGGTGGTGGCGGTGATCTACACCTCCCTGGTCGCGCTGGCGCAGGAGGACATGAAGAAGCTGATCGCCTATTCCTCGGTCGCGCACATGGGCGTGGTGACCATCGGCATGTTCACCTTCAACTTCCAGGGCATCGCCGGCTCGATCTTCCAGATGCTGTCGCACGGCATCGTCTCCAGCGCGCTGTTCCTGATCGTCGGCGTCGTGTACGACCGCATCCATACGCGTGAGATTGCCCGCTACGGCGGCCTGGGCGACCGGATGCCGAGCTATGCGCTGGTGTTCATGCTGTTCACCATGGCCTCGGTCGGCTTGCCGGGCACCTCGGGCTTCGTGGGCGAATTCCTGGTGATCATCGGCGCGCTGCAGGTGAATTTCTGGCTCGCCCTGCTGGGCGGCATGGGGATGATCCTGGGCGCGGCGTACATGCTGTGGCTGTACCGCCGGGTGATCTTCGGCCGGATCACGCACGCCGATCTGCGCAGCATCCTGGACCTCAGCCCGCGTGAGTGGGCGGTGTTCGCGCCGCTGATGGTGCTGACGCTGTGGATGGGCGTGTATCCGTCCAGCTTCACCAGCTACTTCGATGCGAGCGTGGGGGCGATGGTGCAGCACCATACCGCCGCGCTCGCCACCACCACCAAGCTTGCCGGGATGGTGCACTGATGACCAACTGGACTTTGGCACTTCCCGAGATCGTCCTGGCCGTCCTCGGCCTGGGGATCCTGCTGGTCGGCGTGCTGCGCAAGCAGGACAGCACGCTGCTGTGCACCATGTTCACCCTGGGCGCGCTGCTGATCACCGCGCTGCTGGTGCTGACCCGCTCGACCGGGTTCGCGTTCCACGGGCAGATGGTGAAGGACGCGTTCAGTGGCTTCAACCAGATCCTGATCCTGTCGGGCGCGGCGCTGTCGATCATCCTGGCGCTGGACTGGAACCGCGCGCAGGGCATTGCCCGGTTCGAGTTCCCGGTGCTGATCCTGTTCTCCAGCGTCGGCATGATGGTGATGGCGGCGGCGTCGAACCTGATGACGCTGTACCTGGGGCTGGAGCTTCAGTCGCTGGCGCTGTACGTGCTGGCGGCGTTCGCCCGGGATGACCTGCGGTCGTCAGAAGCCGGGCTGAAGTACTTCGTGCTCAGCGGCCTGGCTTCCGGCCTGCTGCTGTATGGCATTTCGCTGGTCTATGGCTTCTCCGGCACCATGGACCTGATGGCGCTGCGTGACCTTCTGGCGCACCCGGCGAACGCCACGGCCGGTTTGGTCGTCGGCATCGTGTTCGTGCTGGTGGGGCTGGCGTTCAAGGTCTCGGCGGTGCCGTTCCATATGTGGACGCCGGACGTCTATGAGGGCGCGCCGACGCCGGTGACGGTGTTCTTCTCCACCGCGCCGAAGGTGGCAGCGATGGCGCTGCTGCTGCGGGTGATGGGGACGTCGTTCGCCTCCTTGGTCGGGGCGTGGCAGCTTCTGGTGATCATCGTCTCGATCGCGTCGATGATCCTGGGCGCGCTGGCGGCGATCGGGCAGTCCAACATCAAGCGGCTGATGGCGTATTCGTCCATCGGCCACATGGGCTACGCGCTGATCGGCCTGGCCGTCGGCACGGCGGCGGGGGTGCGCGGCACGCTGGTCTATATGGTGATCTACGTGTTCATGACCGCCGGCGCGTTCGGCTGCATCCTGGCGATGCGGCGCCAGGGCAAGGCGGTGGAGCAGGTTTCCGACCTGTCCGGCCTGGCGTCGAACGATCCTTTCATGGCGATGGCGATGGCGGTGTTCATGTTCAGCCTGGCCGGCATCCCGCTGATGTCGGGCTTCTTCGCCAAGCTGTACATCTTCCTGGCCTCGGTGCAGGCCGGGCTGTGGACGCTGGCCATCATCGGCGTGCTGACCAGCGTGGTGAGCGCGTTCTACTACATCCGCGTCGTCAAAGTGATGTACTTCGATCCGGCGGGGGAACGCTTCGACCCGCGGCCGGCGTCGCTGACCGTGGTGGTGGCGGCGACCGGCCTGTTCACTGCGTTCTTCTTCCTGTTCCCGGCGCCGATTGTCGCCGCGGCGCAGTCGGCCGCGGGGGTGCTGTTCCACTGAGGGAGCGTTCCCAGGCGGTTGCAGACGATACGACTTCCTTTACCATGCGGCGAACCGGAGAAGGTTCGCTGCATGGATAGTGATCCGACCGAAGCTGCCGCGCTGGACGACCGCGCGCTGGTGCTGCACTTCGAAAGCGTCGGCGACAATTGCGAGCTTGGACTGGTGCAGCGCCTGGCGGGAGCCGAACCGCTCGGCCTGCTGCGCTTCGCCGGCGCGCCGCTGCGGCACGTGCTGCGTGCCCTGGATGCGCGGTTCGAGGGGATCGACGATCCTTGCCATATCCGTGTCCAGGCGGAAAACGGCGAGTATATGGTCAAGCTGACCAAGTACGACTTCTACTACCACGCGCATGTCGAAATCGGCGACATGACCCCCGAGGCGGTTCATCGCCAGCAATGCCGCACGGTCGGCTTTCTGGCGCGGAAGCTGATCGAGGACCTGGAAACCCCGACGAAAATCCTGGTGTTCCGTCAGAACGAACCGGTTTCCGCCGGCGACCTGCTGGACCTGCGCATCGCACTGTCGGCGTATGGCCCGGGCATTCTGCTGTGGGTGCGGGAAGCCTGCCCGGGGCATCCGCCCGGTACGGTGGACGTCGCCGACGAGCGCCTGTTCATCGGCCACGTGCGCCGCCTCGCGCCGCGGGAGCACGTGCCGGACCTGAACATGGGACCCTGGATGACGGTGCTGCGGCGGGCCTACGCGCTGTCGTTGCTGCCGGGCCCCGCACGCTTCGCCGCCGCCCGGGCGGCGGCTGCGCGGCTGGCACGGACCGATCTGGCCTTCGGGCTGGAGGGGAACGCCAAACCAGCGCTGGGCTATGGCTGGTCAGGGCCGGAGGCCGGCTACCAATGGTCGATTGGCGAGCGCAGCCTGCTGATGCTGGATCATCCGGGTGAGGCTGCCGAATACTGGCTGGAGATGGATATCATTCCTTTCGTCAGGCCGCCGCTGCTGCCGGCGCAACGGCTCGACGTGATCGTCGGCGGGACGTTGGTGCATAGTTTCGATCCGGCGCCGCGGGGAAGGGTGGGCTGCGTGGTGCCGGGGCATCTGGTCGGTGGCCGGGACAGGATCGAGATCGTTCTGGATCATCCGCATGCCGCGAGCCCCCTGCTGGTCGCCGGCAAGAAGGACGATCGGCGCCTGGCGGTCGCATTCTCGACGCTGGCGCTGGTGGGGTGCGGGTGATCTGCACGGCAGCAAGCGCCGGCCGGTGGGAACAGGTGAGCAGACCGCACGTTGGTTGAGACAGGGCGGCGGCGCTCCTCCATTGTCACGGCCCTGCTCGTCCGCATAGGCGCCAACATAGCGGCGCATGTTGCCTAACCGTTATGGCCCGGAGAGGCGGGTTATGACAACAGGCAACGCCTGGTTTGAAAGCCGGTTGGTATAACATCGACTCTGCGCTCCGCTCTGCGAACTCTGCGTTGAATCGCGGTGGTTGGGGCGCCACATGCGTTTCGGGCTGGGCGGGTCACCGGCCACGCCGATCTTTGTTGCGGCACCGCATTTTTCAACGCAGAGATCGCCGAGCGGAGCGCAGAGCGCGCAGAGAAGGGACATCGGCGGCCTGCGGTCGCGATGCCCGCTGCGCCTGTTCTTTGGGGATAAGCAGGTTCTGCAAGCCGAACAACCCAATGTCCGGGTTTCCTCGAAACGGTAAAGTAAGGGTGCTTGGCGGGAACGCCTCAGCCGGTGGCCAAAGCTTCCAGTTTGTGGGTGAACCATCCGAACGAGATCCGTTCCTGCTCCAGCCGCACACGGTCGCCGTGCAGGCCGGCCTTGAGCTCTTCGAACAAGGCGTTCTCGGGTTCCGTCAGGCGTTGGAGTGGCAGGGGGAACGGGTCTTGCTCGTGCCCCCACAACGGCCGGTGCGCCAGCAGCGTGGCGCGGTCCATCAGGAATGACTGCACGTGCGGAAACGTCGCCCGCAGCCGATCGAGGATGGCGAAGCCGTGGGTGTCGATATCGCCCCAGTAACAGATCGATTTCGTTCTTAACCATTCCGCCTCGGCCAGGCGGTCCAGGCCGTAGCCCAGGCCGAAGATAACGATGGCGTCAGGGGTTTCCGAAAAGGCCAGGCCGTTGATTTCGTTTTCCGTAATGAAGACCCGCCGGAGCGGGAGATCCAGCCTGGCGAATTCATCCGCCCGGATCGTCAGGTCGGACAGGCCGCTGATCCGGATCGCGGGATCCAGCGCCCGGAACCGCAGCAGGACCGGCTTCGTCGCCAAGCCGTAACGCTGTTCGAACAGGCGCGGCGGGAACTGCGGATCGACAGCCTCGGGCGGCAGCACCCGGTCCAGCAGGTCCGACAGCAAGCCTTTCCTCGCCTCGATGAACTTGCTGTCCACGCCTGCGATATCCAGTTGCCGCAAGTAAAGCCCGGCACGCGGGTGGTCGCGGAACCAGGCCAGGATGGCGATGATGCGGTCCCAGTCAGCGGCATGCTCCAGCGCCGTCATCGGATGCCGGGAGAGCCAGTCCGACAGCACCGGGAAGTGCGTCAGCATGGCGTCCGCCAGCGCGGAAAACCGTTTCGCCTCCTGCCCCTTGCCAATAAGCCGGATGGCATCCGCCTCGGTCGGCACCGCAACGCGCGCCGGCACCCGGTTGCGGCCGAGTTGGCGGTGGTTGATCTCGGTCCATTCGATGTCGTAGCCGTGGCCCTGCGCGGCCTTGCTGCCGTGCTCCAGCGCCCGGATCCATTTGCGCACGTCGTCGAAACGGTCCGCCAGGTCGCGCGTGTCTGGCCTGCGGAAACGGGGCGCGTAGGGAAACACCGCCGTGCCGCTCCGCCGGGCGCCGAGGATAGTGCCGCGGTCCCACAGCCGCTGGACATCGGCGCGGATATCGGCCGGCGTCGTCCAGCCGGCGTCCGGCTTCATGCGCTGCGGGCTGCGCGTTCCGCCCGGTATTCCTCGATGGTGAGGTTGCGCAGCATCGACAGCCGGCCGTCCTGGTTGTGCACGAAACCGACGTTGGCGACGTAGGGCTCGATGATGTGGATCTTCTGCAGCGGCGTCACGACGAGAAGTTGCAGGTTCATGCGGCGGAACAGTTCCAGGCCGTACTGGGCCGATTCATCCGACCCACGCCCGAACGCCTCGTCGATCACCACGAAGCGGAACGATCGCGCATTGCTGCCGCTGGCATCCAGGCCGAACTGGTAGGCCAGGCTGGCGGCCAGCACCGTGTACGCCAGCTTTTCCTTCTGCCCGCCGGATTTGCCGCCGGAATCGGTATAGTGTTCATGCTCCCGGTCATCCTCGCGCCAGCGTTCCGAGGCCGAGAACGTGAACCAGTTGCGCATGTCGGTCACCTTCAGCGTCCAGCGGCGGTCGAGCTCGGCGCTGCCCTCGCGGCCGCGGAAGCGTTCGATGATGCGGCGCACCTGGAGGAACTTCGCTTCCGAATACGCCTCGTCCTCCGATCCGGTCAGGCTGCCTTCGGTGCAGGCGCGCAGGTCCTGCTGGAATTCGCGGATCTCCGCGTCGGGACTCGGTTCCGCCTCCAGCACGATGTAGCGGCCGGGGTTGTAGTCGATGGCGCGCAGCGAGTGGTTGATGCTGCCGATACGCTCGCGCACCGTCTGCCGCTCGCGGTTGAGCTGCGACTGGAAGTTGGCGACCTCGCGGATGGTGTTTTCATTGAGAAGGTCCTTGAACCGCGCCTCGAACCGCGGCAGGTCGTCCGAGGCCAGGCGGTCCAGCATCGCGCGATACTCGCCCGCGGCGGCGACGCTGGCGTCGGACTCGCGGGTGTCCAGCGGATACTGGTGGTTGTAGGCCTCCATCGCCTTGACGATGCGTTCCGCCAGCCGCTTGATCTTCTGGTCCTCGGTGTCGATCCGCCCCTGCAACCAGTCGCGCATGTCGCGCTCGCGGTTGTCGCAGGATTCCACGGTCAATGCCTGGGTGCCCAGCGCTTCCGTCCGCATCGCCTCGATGCGCGGGAAATCGCGCGAGCGCGCCTCGGGCGACGCGGCGGCCAGCACGGTGTCGCAGTCCGCCTGCTGCGCCCGAGCCTGCGACTGCCGTTCCTCGGTGCGTGCCTGCGCCGCCTGGTCCGTGGCCAGGTCGGTTTCGGTCTGTCCAAGCGCTGCTTCCAGCGCCGTCAGTTGCGCCTGCAACGTCCGTAGCAGGTCGGAGCCTTCCTCCAGTTGCCGCCGCTCGCGTTCCAGCCGCTCGATTTCCGCCGCCAGCGGGCGCCAGTCCAGGTCGCGGAAATTGTCGAACAAGCTGAGCTTCTGCAGCGTGCCCAGCCGCGCCTGGATCTCCTTGCGCTGCCGTTCCAGCTTCGCGATCGCCTCCGCCATGCCGTGCGCGCGCTGCGCGATGTCGCGCGCCTGCTTGTCCAGCGCGGCGATCTTGTCCTCGTTCGACCAGCCCAGCACGTAGCGCGAGCGGTCGTCGATACGATGCCGATCGTCTTTTTCGTGACGTTCGTTACCACCTTTGGTCTGGCCAGAGCGGGTGACGGCCTGGCGTTCGCGGCGGAACTGATCCAGCGTGTCGCAGCAGGCGTAATCGAACCGGCGGGCGGCTTCGGCCTCCAGCCAGGGGTAGAACGCGCCGTCCGGCTTGATGGCGATCTTGCGCACCAACGACGCGGGATGCAGGTCCACCGTCCCGGCCGCGGCGCGGTCGCGGACGCGGTAATACACCAGGCGTTCGCCCAGGTGCGTGCGGTCCACCCAGGCGGCGACTTGCGCGTAATGTTCGTCCGCCACCAGGATCGACAGGCCGAAATTGTGCAGCAGGCGCTCGATCGCGCCTTCCCAGTCCTTTTCCTCCGGCCGCACCTGGATCAGTTCGCCGATGAAGGGCAGGGCGTCCCCGGGTAGCTTCAGGGCGCGGCAGAGGTTCTCCCGCAGGTCCAGCATGCGGCGCGGGATGTTGGAGCGGCGCTGCCGCAACGACTCCAGTTCCGCCGCCAGTTCGTCGTGCTGCGTCATCAGGTCGCGGAACGTGACGCTGCTTTCGGTCAGCGCGTTCTGCGTCTCGGCCTGGCGGTTTTCGGCCGTGGTCTGCTCGGCTTCCAGCGCGCGGCGGTTGGCGAGGAACGTGTCGGCGTCCGTTGCGGCATCCAGGCCCAGTTCGGTTGTTAACTGTTCGTACTGGCCCGCGCGGCGGATGCGCTGCTGCTTCTCGCCTTCCCGCGCCGCGATCTCCTGCTTCAGCCGCTCAATGCGGTCGCCGCCGTTCTCGGCGATTGCCTGCCGGATGGTGTCGCGTTCGCTGCGCTGCCGGCCGCGCTGTTCCAGCAGGGCGGCAATGCGGGCGCCGAGCCGTGCCAGGTCCGCGGCAATGTTCGCCAGGCGCTTGTCCAGCAGCGCGGATTTCTGCGCCGCGAACCATGGGCGCAGGGCGTCGCGGCAGGCGCGCAGGCCTTCCACCTCGGCCGTCACCGCCGTGTGGGAGTCGCAATCGGCCAGCAGCGGCGTCAGGCGGGCGATCTGGTCCTTGGCCTTCAGCACTGCCTCATGCGCGCGGGTGAGGTTGTCGAAATGGCCGATCAGGGCGTCGATGCGGGGGGCGACGGGGAAGGCTTCCAGCATGTGCTCGCGCACGAATTCCGTCAGGTTGCCGACGGATTTCATCGACACCGTCTGGTAGAACAGGTCCATCGCCTGCTCGGCCTCGATGCCGAACCTCCGGCGGTAGGCGGCGCTGTACGGGGGGAAACTGTCGTGCAGTTCGACCGACGCCACGCCGCGCAGGCGCTTGCGCAAGGTGGCGATGTCGGTGCCGAAGCCGGAGAAATGGTCGGCGATCGACAGCGCCCCATCGGCGATCACGTACAGCCGCGCCGGTTGGCCCTGCGCGTCCTTCAGCCAGAACACCTGCGCGACCGTGACGGTCTGCCGCAGCGCATCGTTACTGAAGCGTGCCAGGATCACCGAGAACGCGTTGGCGTCGCGCAACGACACCGGCTTGGCGGCGAAGCCCGCGCCGCCGCGTTCCGTGCGGTAATAGCCCAGCACGTAGCTGCGCAGCGTGCGTTCCCGCGCCTCCGCCCCGGCGGCCTTGTTGTAGGTGATCTTCTGCGGCGCCACCAGCAGCGTGGTGACGGCATCCACCAGCGTCGATTTGCCGGATCCGATGTCGCCGGTCAGCAGCGCGTTGTCGCCGCCCAGGTCGAAGCCCCAGACGCGGTTGTGGAACGTGCCCCAGTTGTACACCTCCAACCGGCTGAGGCGGAAACCCGGGCGGCGCGGCGGGCTGACCGCGTCGAACAGGTCGGGGAACGGGATGGTTTCCAGGTCGTTCATGCCGCGTCCTCCGCCTCGGCCAAGCCGTGCGCGCGGTAGGCGGCCATGCGCTGCTCGAAGTCATTCAGCCATTGGGCATCGACGAACGCCTTCAGGATGCGCCGCACCTCGAACTGGTCGTCGCGGCCGGACAGGCGGCGCAGGAAGCCCATGTCCACCACCCGGTTGATGTGCTGGTCGATGCGGTCGGTCAGCCGCGCCTGGTTCACCGTCTCCGGCAGGAACAGGCGCAGCATCTCGACGATGTCGTCGCGGCCGAGGATCAGCCTTGCGTCGCCGCTGGCGGCGTCATGTTCCGCCAGCTTCTTGCGCAGCAGGGCGATCAGCAGGCTGACGTGGTAGCCAAGCTGGCGGCGGGCGATCAGCCGCGGCGGCGCCTGCTCGCCCTCCGCGGGCTGGCGCTGGCGCAGGTAGGCGTAGCCCTCGGCCTCATCCAGGATCAGCTCCAGGCCGAGCACCGCGACGTAGTCCCGCACCCGGGCCTGCAGCGCCAGCAGCGCCTGCCACAGCGGCGGGTCGGTCTCGGCGAAGGTCACGCCCTTCATCAGGCTGACCAGCACGGCGGAGAGGTCGCGCGTGGGTTCCGCCATTTACGCCGCCCGCCGGGTGAAGATGACGCGGGGCAGGGTGGCCTGGCGGCGCACGCCCTCGGCGTCGGTCCAGGCCACGGTCTGCTTCGCGCTGTCGTCGATCAGCGCCAGGCGGTCCTCGGCGGCGAGGCTGAGGTAGGTGATCAGTTCGGCAAGCCCCTGTTCGATCGGGTATTCTTCCACCAGGTCCGCCAGCGACACCTGGCTGGCGGTCTGCAGCGCGCGGCGGATCTGGGCGGCCAGCCGGGGCTTGTCAACGTAGTGCTGGTCGAACAGCGCCTCGGCGGAGATGTCGCCCTCGCCGGCGACCAGGGTCTCGTCGCTGAAGCGCGGCTTGAAGGGCGGGGTGAACAGCGGCCGGTCCATCGCCAGCTCGATGTCCGGCGCGGCCTCGTCCAGGTCCATGAAGGGGCCGTCCGGCGGCTCGGCGCGGAGTGCCAGGGCGTGCTGCTCGACCGAGCGGATCAGGTGCATGATGCGGCGGTTCTCCAGCCAGGCCTGGTCGTCCAGGAAGCGGCGCAACTGCTCCGACAGGCGGGCGACGGTGCGTTGCGCCACCTCGCCGGCCTCCAGCCAGTCGTAGTGGATGCGCAGCAGGCGGCGGTCGGGGGCGAGGTCCTGCACCGCCTCGATGGCGAACACGGCCTGCAGCAGCGCGGTCAGTTCCTCCTGCCGCGCGGGCGACATCAGGAAGTCCCAGAAGGCGCGGAAGCTCTTGCCCTGGTCGGAGTCGGCGATGACGTCGCGCTGGCCGAAGATGTCCTCCAGCAGCGCGCCTTTGCCGGACTCCCAGCTGGCGATGCGGGCGCGAACGTCGCGGTCGAGATTGCGAAAATTCTGCTCCACCTCGCGGAAGTCGGACAGCAGGCCGCGGGCGGTGGTGGCCATGAGCTGGAAGCGGTCCTTGACCTGGGTGTCGTCCATCAGCACGACATGGCCGTCGCGGATGCGCTGGATGTCGGCCTCGATCGCCGCCTTGCGCTTTTCCAGTTCGGCAATGCGGGTCTCGGGGTCGGTTTCGGTCGCCTCCACCACCTGGCGCAGCAGGTCGAACACCGCCATCAGGCGGGATTCGGTGCCGACGAACTGGCGCTGGCCCAGGCTGACCAGCCAGTCGATCGCCTTTTCGGCAGCTGGGGTCAGGTCGTAGTGCGGCTCGTCGTCGGCGGGCGGGTAGTATTTGCGCAGCCAGGCGCGCTCGTCCGCCGCCCAGTCGTCGAGGTACTGCTGGGCGGAGCGGGGGAAGGCGGCCTCGCCAAGCTGCTCGCGCAGGCGGTACAGGTGGTCGTCCAGGCGGGACACCAAGTCCTGGCGCTTGTAGGCGCGGACGTTGGGCTGGATGAAGCTGTCGTGCAGGAAGGACGCGACCAGCGGCGCGTGATCGGCCACCAGCAGCCGCCAGCCGGGGTGGGTCCGGCGCAGGGTGTCGAGGGTGCGATACTCCATCATGGACGCCGGTTCGCTTTGCCTTCTCGCTGTAACACAGGCCAGCATAGCGCATTACGGCGCGAGTCGCAGAGAGGCGTGGATACAGCGATCGGATCTCCTCGTGTGCCGCCGGGCACAGTGGTGGAGACGTATGTCAACATCACGATCTTGTTATGACGGCTCGTTGTCATCAGCTATAAGCCATCAGCGTTCGTCCGATCGAGCAGGACCAGTCTCATGCCGGAAGCCAACCCGCCATTCACTGAATTCACCGACGTCACGCTCAGGCGTCCGGTAGAGGTGCAGGGCATCTCCATGCCGGCCGGTGCGCATGGCGTCATCATGGGGGTATACGCGGACGGCCAAGCCTATGAGGTTGAATTCCATACCCCCACGTCGTGCTGACCATCGAACACGGAGACCTCAAGGCATGAGTTTGATGCCTGGGGCGCAGAACGCTCAGGTCGATCCCCGCAAACTGAAATACCTCGTTACCAGCGGCAAGGCCCGCTTCTTCACCGATCACGGATTCCATCCCAACCGCGAGATGGAATGGATCGCTGCGCTGCGGTGGCACCCGCAACTGAACCATATCGAGGCCGTGTACCAAACGGTACATGGGGTGAAATACACTGTGCGTTGCTCGTTGCCGTCGCCGGATGGGCGCAACCCGTGTGCCTTTACGGTCTGGATGGTCGATGCGGGACAATCCGTGCCTCGGTTTGTCACCGGCTATGCCGGTCCGCCGCGCAATAATGTCCCTTTGTCGCCATGACATCATGTTCCGGGTGATTGCGCCAGGAAGGGGCGGCTGTTCCACCCGCCCTTTCAGATGCTCAAATCCAGCAGGTTGTAGTCCCTGATCCCGGCCTTCGCCTCGGCATCCCACCGGTACGTCTCCCCGGCCTGCGGCTTGTAAACATACGGCGTCTCGTCCGGAAACCGCTGCCGCCTTGCGTCGATGCCGTACCCAATCATCCGGGCGCGCTGGCGGATGCGCCCGGCGTCATACACCACCGGCGCGTTGTGCAGGCCGCCGCCCTGCACCCCCAGCACCGAGCGGCGGCGGTGGAAGCCGAAATTCACCGTCACCCGCCAGTCCGGGCTGGTGTTGGCGAACGAGCCGTGCACCGCCTGCCGGTTGGTGATCGCCACGTCGCCCGGCTTGCACACAATCGGCACCGCGTCGGGCAGCCGCTCGGACCCCGCCGCCGCTACCATCGCCCTGATGTCGGCCTTGCCCGACTTATGCGAACCGGGGACGACCCAGACGCCGTTGGCCGGGGTGCAGCCGTACAGCTGCGCCATGAAGTTGAAGCCATGCGAGCCTTGGTCCCAGTCCGGGCTGTTCCAGTGCGTCACCCCGTCCTGGTGCCAGGCGACCGAGGCGCCGCGGCCTGGCTCCTTGATGAACAGCGCCTCGTTGAACGGCACGAAATCCTCGCCGTTCACCGCCGCCGCGACGGCCAGGAGCCGCGGGTGGCCATAGACCCGCAGCGCCGCCTCGGAGAACTGCAGGGAGCCCAGGATCAGGTACACCACCTCCTTCGGCGCGTCCGCCGCCGCCTGCGGCTCATACATCTTCACCGGATGCCGGCCGCCGGCGAGGCTGGTGCCGCCGAACGGATCGCCCAACGGCTTCGCCCAGAACAGTGTCGGCGCGGTCAGCCCCACGTCCAGCGCCGGGCGGCCCTTGGCATCGACGGCAGCGCCCTTCTCCACCGGCAGGCGGTCGAGGATGGCGTGCAAGTCCGCCTCGATGTCGGCAAGCTCGTCGGGCTTCAGCACGCCTTCGAAGACGTAGAAGCCGCAGCGCCAGTACGCTTCCAGAATCTCGGGATGCACCGCTCCATCCGCGGTGAACCGGATCGGCCCGCGGTTGCCCAGCGCCATTGCGCGCTGCTCGCCGTCGCGCAGGTAGGCCCGCATGGCGGCTTCCTCGGGGCCGTAGCCGGCGGTCGGGATCTGGTTCATGGCGCGTCCTCCGTATCGCATTTCATGCGCAGCCGGCGAACAAGGAGGCGCACGTCCGGCCACGGGTTCGACCAGCAGAAGCCGCGATGGTGCAGGGCCTGTCAAGATTGGCGGGTCGGCACGTTTGCAACGATGGAGCCAGGCCAGCAGACCTATCGATGCGGTGAAATAATGACATGGCTATCCCGGCCACGGGAAGCACGTGTGGCAGAACCTGTCCACGACCTGCGGCGCCTCGGTCGCCTGTCAGAGCCTGTCTACTTGAGTCGGGCTTTCGGAGGGCATGCGTGAAGGATTGAGGCGTGGCCTTCCTGGTTCGGGCTGGCCGTGGTCCGGGATAGTGCGTCCCCGGTTGGGACAGCGTGGTTGATGGCGTATTTCTGTTCGCGCCGAGAAGGAACTGAGGGCCTTGGAGGGCCGCAGAGCGTCAGGGGGACGTCGCGCGGTGTGGTGCGGATCTTGGCGTCATATCAGGCAGCTTCACCGGTCCACCCGTGCGGCGACGCCTGGCGATTCATGGTGCGCCGGTGCCGCTTGTCATGCCCAAGTTTAACAGTGCTTTTCGGAAAAAATAATCCCATCAATGGGTTATGAGCGCACGGCCAGGCCTTGGCACTACGTCGTGCTGCTGTGGCAGGCCGATCAGGCAACCGCAGCGGGCTTGGCGTC
>NZ_NHRY01000079.1 GCF_002937115.1 Rhodopila globiformis
CTGAACCGGCCACTTTAGTGGCCAACTGAACCCGGGACCGCGTTAGCGGTCCCGCTTGCCGCTTTGAGCGGCTCACACTCAACGGGCCGCGTCAGCGACCCGCCCGGCCGCTTTGAGCGGCCAACACTATAAAGCCCCCGGCTCTGCCGGGGGATATTTACCTTAGGCGGCCGGTGGCACGGCCGTTGTCACCACGTCATGGCGGCCGAACGGATTGCCGCGCACGGCCGCCAAAGTTAGCGCATATGGGGACTGCCCGGCCGGGCTCACGAATGGCTTGATGCGGAATGATCGCTTCCATCGTGGCCCTGATGCGCTGGGCACGGCGATCGAGGCCGGGCCAATGCGGCCGCAGGCTCCGCGAATCCCGGTCCTGCCGCCTGGTGGCGCAGCCTGCGGCCCTGTCCGTCGCCTGTGACACCGAACGCAACACTGCTGCCTCCATGCGTCGATTCATGAAACAGACCCCGCGCATCGTGTCGCGAAACGTACGGCTTCCGGCGAATAGTTTCGCCTCCGGCCGCAAAAAGTGCTTGCATCCGGTTACCCGACCCGCCCATTCTGAACGTACCCGGATTTATGTGCCCTTCATGATCACCACGCTCCAGCCAAAGGATGCGAACCCGAAGCGGGTCAGGCACCTCGTCCATCATTCGCAACGCGGAGACTGGCGTGGCAGGTGACCCGACGCCCGCTGATACTGTTACGTCGCGGCTTCAAGCCTCGCAGCAACACCAGCAAAGCTGCCCGCCGCGCCGCAGCCCCGATGCACGCGGCGGATGTGCATGAGGCCTCGTCCGCCGTCGCTGCGCCTGCGTCTCTATCAGCTCGTCGCGGTCGTCGCGGTGCCGCTGGTGCTGCTGAGCGCCGGCGTCGTCTGCACGAAATACCTCGCTGACCGCGATCACGCCGCCCAGCGGGCCGAGGCGGTGGCGCATGGCCTGGCGCTGACCGTCGAGGGCGAGCTGCACATGCGCGTCGCGGTGCTGCAGATGCTGGCCGCGTCCCGCGACCTCGCGGACGGCGACCTGGCGGCGTTCCGCGGCCGGGCGGCGGCGCTGCTGGCGCGCGATGATCCCGGCGGCACCATCGTGCTGCTGCGCGAGGACGGCCAGGAGGTGATGAACCTGGCACTGCCGCCCGGGGCGCCGCTGCCGGTCCGCCGGCAACAGGACAGCCTGCGCCAGGTGTTCGCGACCGGCGCGCCGGTTATTTCCGACGTGTTCCCGTCCGCCGCCCAGCACCGTCCGGTCGTTTCCGTCGATGTCCCCGTCAAACGCGCCGACGGCAGCGTCAGCCTGGTGCTGGCGCTGACCCCCGCGCCCCAGGCCTTCGAGGCGGCGATCCAGCGGCAGAACCCGCCACCCGGATGGGTCGTTTCGGTGCTCGATCGGCATGGCGTCGCCGTCGCCCGCATGCCGAACCCGGAACGTTTTGTCGGAAAGCCGACTTCGCCGACTTTCCTGCCCGTGCTGTTGGCGGGGGAGAGCGGCGTCGCGGACACGACCTCGCTGGAAGGGACGCCCCTGCTCTCCGCCTGGAGCCGTCCCGGTCCGTCGGGCTGGAGCGTCGCCGTCGGCATCCCCCGCGCGGCGTTCTATGCGCCGCTGTGGTGGGCGCTTGGCCTGACGCTCGGGCTTTCGGCCCTGCTGCTGCTGGCGGCGCTGGCCCTGGCCAGCCTCCTCGCGGCGCGCATCGCCCGCCCGATCCGCGCCCTGGCGGACATCGCGGCCATGGAGGGCGTTCCCCAAGCGGATCGTTTCTCGCTCGGCCTGCGGGAGGCCGACGCCACCGCGGTTTCGCTGGCCGCGGCGTTCCGCAACCGGGACGAAGCCGAGGCGGCGCTGCGCGAAAGCCAGGCGGAACTTCACTCGATCGTGGACTCCGCCGCAGAAGGCATCATCGTCGCCCGCGCCGACGGCCGGATCACCTCGGTCAACCGCGCGGCGCTGCGCATGTTCGGCTATGACGTGGCCGAGGAACTGGTCGGCCACGACCTCGGCGTGCTGATGAACGCAACCGACGCGGCGCGGTACACATCCTATCTCACCAGGCGCGGCAGCGGCGGGCAGCCGAGGGTGATCGGCATGCCGGGGCGGGAACTGACGGCGGCGCGGCGCGACGGCTCGACGTTCCTCATCGACCTGTCGGTCGCCTCGTTCGATGCCGGCGGCCAGTGCTACCTGACCGGCATCGTCCGCGACGCCACGGCGCGCAAGCAGGCCGAAGCGGACCTGCGCACCAACGAAGCCCGGCTGCGGCTGGTGCAGCAGGTCGGCGGCATCGCCTATGTCGATCTCAGGCTGCCCGAAGCCACCGGCATCGTGTCCGCCGCCTATGTTACGCTCTATGGCCTGCCGCCGGGCATAACACAGATCACGGAAGCGGAATGGCTTGGCTTCCTGCATCCGGACGACCGGGACAGGGTGACAGCTGAAATCGGCGCCCTGAAGGCGGGCGGCGAGCCGCTGGCGACCGAGTTCCGCATCCGCCGCACCGATGGGGCGGTGCGCTGGATCGCCATGCGCGGCGAGGCGTTCTTCAACGACGACGGCCAGCCGCTGCGCCTGATCAGCGCGCAGCAGGACATCACCGAGATTGTCGCGGCGCGCGAGGAACAGGCCTCCCGCACGGCGGAACTGGAACGCCGGGTGGCCGAGCGCACCGCGGCGCTGGCCGAGGCCGAGGCGCGGTTCCGCGCGATCTTTGATTCGCAGATGCAGATCATCGGCCTGCTCGCGCCTGACGGCACCGTGCTCGAAGCGAACCGCACCGCGCTGGAAACCGGGGACGTGAGCCATCAGCGCGTTGTGGGCCGGCCGTTCTGGGAGCTTGGCTGGTGGCCGGAAACCGAGCGCGGCCGGCTGCGCCAGGAAATCGCGGAAGCGGCACAAGGCGCGGTGATCCGCCGCGATGCCCGGATCGTCGGCGCCGGCGGGCGCGGCCTGTGGATCGACTTTTCGCTCAAGCCGGTGCGCGACGCCGCCGGCCGGATCGTCTGGATCATCCCCGAAGGGCGCGACATCACCGAGCAGCGCAACCTGGCGGCCCAGCTGGTGCAGGCGCAGAAGGTGCAGGCGCTCGGCCAGCTTGCCAGCGGCATCGCGCACGACTTCAACAACATCCTGCAGGCGGTCGAGGGCGCCGCGACGCTGATCGAGCGGCGGCCGGAGGATGTCGAGCGGACAAGGCGGCTGGCCCGCATGGCGATCGACGCGACAGCGCGCGGCGGCTCGATCACGCAGCGGCTGCTGTCCTTCGCCCGGCGCGGCGAAATGCGCACCGAGGTGCTGCCGGCCGCGGACCTGCTGGGCAACATCCGCGAGGTGCTGGCGCATACGCTGGGCACGATGATCTCGGTGCAGTGCGTCGTGCCGCCGGGCGTGCCGCCGCTGGTGGCGGATCGCGGGCAGCTGGAGACGGCGCTGCTCAACCTGGGCACCAACGCGCGGGACGCCATGCCGCAGGGCGGCACGCTGACGCTGGCGGCGGAGGCCGCTTCGGTCGCCGATGACGCAGATCGTCCGACAGGGCTGCCGGCGGGCGCCTACGTGCGGCTGAGCGTGACCGACACCGGTGCCGGCATGGACGCCGCGACCCTGGCGCAGGCGACCGAGGCGTTCTTCACCACCAAGCCGGCCGGCCAGGGCACCGGGCTTGGGCTGCCGATGGTCAAGGCGTTTGCCGAGCAATCCGGCGGGGCGCTGACGATCGCCAGCACGCCGGGCGTGGGAACCACGGTGACGCTGTGGCTGCCACAGGCCGGGGACGCGCACGCCGGGGCGCCCGGCCAGACGCATCGCAAAGCGGCGCTCGATACCTCGGCCCGCGTGCTGCTGGTCGATGACGACGACATGGTGCGCGAAACCCTGGCGGCGCAGCTGGAAGATCTCGGCTTCGGCATCGTGATGGCCTCGAACGGCGCCGAGGCCATTGCTCTGCTCCAGGCGGATGCAGCGGTGGACGCCCTGGTGAGCGACCTGTCGATGCCGGAGATGGATGGCGTCACGACCATCCACAAGGCGCTGGCGCTGCGCCCGGGGCTGCGCTGCTTCCTGTTGACCGGCTATGTCGGCGAACGCGCCACCCTGGCGGCCGGCAACGCCTTCACGCTGGTCCGCAAGCCGATCTCGGCCGAGGCTCTGGCGGCGCGCATCGAGGCGGGCCTGGAGACAACGCATCGGGAAAAAGCGGTGTCCGGGCCTGGATGACTCACCATAAGGCGTGAAAATCCGTCCAGGTGCGTGCAGAATGCCGGGCCGGACAGGAAGCGCTGTGAAACCATCGCACAGGAAACGACAACCGCCCGCCAGCGCCGAGGCGCGCGCCGCATTGGCCGGCAGCCTGCCGGCGGCGCCCATGGTCGTGCTGTTCGCCCTGGTGTACCTCGGCGCCGTGCTGCTGGGCAGCGGGCTCTCGCTCCGGCCCTCGGCGGCCGCCACGGTCTGGCCCGCCGCCGGCGTGTACCTGGCGGCGCTGCTGCTGGTGCCGGCACGAGGCTGGATGGTCCTGGTCGCCGCGGCCGCTGCCGTGCAGGTCCCCGCCGCCGTCCTGGTCCTGGGCAGGCCGCCCGCGCTTGCCGCTGGTCTCGCCGCGGCCAGCGCCGGCCAGGCCGTCGCGGGTGCCATGCTGGTCCGGTATCTCGCGCGCAAGGGGGCGCACGGGATCGCGCCCGGGCAACGATTGCGCGATACGTTGATCCTTGGCTGCGGCGCGCTGCTCGCGCCGGCCGTCGGCGCCACGCTGAGCGCCGCGGCGGTCAGCATGGTGACGAGTGCCCGGTTCCTGCCGACCTGGCCGATGTGGTGGGCCGCGGGCGTGCTCGGCACCCTGGTTGTCGCGCCACCGGTGCTTGCGGCCGCAAGGACCGGGGACCAGCCGGATTCCGCCGGTGCGACGGCCGGGTGGGCGGAAACGATCCTGGTATTTGCTCTCGCGGTTGCGGGTGGCGGCTTCAGCTTCTGGCAGCCCGGCTCACCGTTTCATCCGACCCTGCCGCTGCTGCCGCCCTTTCTCACCTTTCTGCCGCTGATCTGGGCGGCCCTGCGGCTGGCGCCGGTGCGGGCCATGCTCTGCGCGGCGCTGCTCGGCCTGGTCGCCACGTCCGGCACCGCCCTCGGCTTCGGCGCCTATGCCGGGCTGGGCCTTCCGCCCATCAAGCTGGCGGTGCTGTTGCAGATGTACCTGTTCATCACCGCGGCGGTGACGCAGTTGCTCGCCGCGACGACCGCCGAACGCCGCGATGCCGTGGCCGGACTGGCGCGGGCCAATGCCGGCCTGGAGGCGACGGTGGCGGCGCGCACGGCCGCGCTGGCCGACCAGGCGGCGGCGTTTCGCCTCGCGCTGGACGCGGGCGATCTCGGCACCTGGCGCTGGGAGATCGGGCAGGGCTCCGGCAGCCTGATCTGGGATGCCCGCTGCAAGGTGCTGTTCGGCCTGCCGCCCGATGCGGCCGTGGACTACGCGCTGTGGGCCGGGCGCATCGTGCCGGAGGACCGGGCGGCAGCGGAGGCCGGCGTCGTCCGTGCAACCGATCCGACTGTGGCGGACGATGATTATGTGTGCGCGTACCGCGTGCGCCATCCCGACGGGACGGTGCTGTGGACCGCCGCCCTGGGCCGGGCCTTCTTCGAACCCGATCCGGCCGCGCCAGGCGGACGCCGCGTGGTGCGCATCCTCGGCACCATTCGCGACATCAGCGCGCAGCGGCGGGCGGACGAGGCGCGCCGGGCGCATGAGGACCTGAACCGCTACCTGCTGGGTCTCGCGGAGCATCTGCGCGCGGCCTCGACCGGCCGGGACGCCGTCGCCGCTGCGTGCCTGGCGCTGGGCCACGCGCTTGGCGCCGGGCGTGTCAGCGTCGGCGAATGGCAGCCGGACGATCAACACGGCCTGGTTGTCGGCGAATGGCGCGGGGACGGCATGCCGGCCGGCACTGGCCAGCACCGGCTTGCCGACATGGGCGCCGCCGGCCTGGCGCTGCTGTTGCGGGGACAGGCGCTCGTCCTGGACGACGTCGCGACCGATCCCCGCACCGCGAACCAGTTGGACGCGCAGCGGTATTTCGGCACGCTCGGATCCCGGGCCTGCCTATGTGTTCCGCTGATGCGCGATGGGTGCCTGCGCGCGGTGCTGCTTGCCGGCGATGCCGCGCCGCGGGCCTGGACCGACGCGCAAATCGTGCTGGCGCGGGAAACCCTGGCCCGCACCTGGCAAGCCGTCGAGCGGCTGCGGGCCGACCGGGCCCTGGCCGAGAGCGAGACGCGGCTGCGGCTGGCGACCGACATCGGGCAGGTGGGGATTTTCGACTACGACCTGCGCCGCGGCGAAATCCACTGGGACGAGCGCCTGCGCGCGATATGGGCGCTGCCGGCTGATGTGCCGGTCACCATGGACATCATCCGCCGCGGCGTGCATCCCGACGATGCCGCATGCCAGGAGGAACTGCGTGCCGCGGCGCTCGATCCGGTCACCGGCGGCGGCTACGACACCCAGTACCGGATCATCGGCATCGGTGACGGCGTGGAGCGTCACGTCGCCGCCAAGGGCCGGGTCTTCTTCGACGCCGGCCAGGCGGTGCGCGTGCTCGGCACCGTCATCGACGTCACCGCGCAACGCGCGGCGGAAGCGGTGCTGGCGCGGGACAAGCTGGAGCTGGAGCGCCTGGTGGCGGACCGCACCGCCGCGCTGCGCGCGACCGAGGCTCGCCTGGCGCAGGCGGCGAAAATGGAGGCGCTCGGGCGGCTGGCCGGCGGCATTGCGCACGACTTCAACAACGTGCTGCAAACGGTGCAGGGCAGCGTCGGCCTGGCGTCCCGGCGGCTCGCCTCGGACCCCGAGGCGGCGGAGCGCCTGCTGGCGATGGCGGCGGACGCGACGGAACGGGGCGCCGCGGTGACCAGCCGCCTGCTTTCGTTCTCCCGCCGCAGCGAACTGGTGGCGACGCCGGTTGATGCGGCGAGCCTGCTGAAGGACCTGGCCCAGCTTCTGCATCACACACTTGGGCCGTCCGTCACCCTGTCGGTGGCGTGCCGGCCGGGCGTGCCGGCGCTGCTTGCCGACGCCGGCCAGCTGGAGGCGGTGCTGGTCAACCTGGCGAACAACGCCCGCGATGCGCTGCCGGGCGGACACGGAACCATCACGCTTGGCGCCGAGGCGGCCGCCGCGCGGCCGGGCGATCTCGCCGCCGGGGACTATGTCCGGCTGTGGATCATGGATGACGGCGAGGGCATGTCGTCGGACGTGCTGGCGCGCGTGACCGAACCATTCTTCACCACGAAGGCGAGAGGCAAGGGCACCGGCCTGGGTCTCGCCATGGCGCACGGCTTCGCGCAGCAGTCCGGCGGCGCGCTTTCGATCGAGAGCCGGGTGGGGCAGGGGACGACGGTGTCGCTGTGGCTGCCTTGGGCACCGGCCGATGGGGCGGCGGCGGGCGTGGCGGCCGGTCCGGAACAGGCGCCCGGGCGGCGGAGGCTGGCGATGCTGCTGGTGGACGACGAGGATGGGGTGCGGACGGTGCTCGCCGAAGCCCTGGCGGACCAGGGCCATGCGGTGACGGAAGCCGAGGACGCGGCGAGCGCCCTGGCGCGTATCGACTCGGGTATCGCTGCCGACGTGCTGGTGACCGACCTGTCGATGCCCGGGAGCATGGACGGGCTTGCGCTGATCCGCGAAACGCGGCGACGGCGCCCGCGGCTGCCGGCCGTGCTCATCACGGGCCATGCGGGCGGCGCGCCGCCTGCGGCTCTGCGCGACGCGGTCGGCGGCGGGCCGTTCGCGATGGTCCGGAAGCCGGCGTCGGTGACAGCGCTGGAGGCTGAAATCGCGGCCTTGCTGGAGGTCCCGGCGTAGCGGGGCGGGG
>NZ_NHRY01000080.1 GCF_002937115.1 Rhodopila globiformis
GTTGTTCGCAGCGGTCACGCCAACGGACCCCGGACGGCCCGGCAAATGGTCCTTGATCCGCTCCCACTGGTCGTCGCGCAAGGCATGTCGATGCATCGGTCAGCCTCTCCAAAGCTGACTGCCTATGCATCGAAGAACCGGGGCTGCTGGAATCGGGAAGCCGCTTGTTGATCAACGATTCCGCCGCACTGTTGCAGCCCAGACTCACTCGGCTGGCTCCAATTGACGACACGCCCTAGTGTTCCCCGCTGGTCATGGCTTCCTGCAGCATGGCCTTCAGGGCGAAGCTGCCGATCGTCACCACCTCGTCCCCGGCGTGCAGGCCGCTGCGCACCTCCACCCAGTCCGGCTGCTGCACCCCCAGCGTCAGGTCGTGGCTCTGGAACCGGTTGCCGCCGATGGGGGTGAACGCCACCTGTTTCTTCCCCAGGAACTGCACCGCCGAAACCGGGATCGTCACGTCGTCCCGCCCGCGGTTGCTGGTGATCGTCGCCTCGATGAACATCCCGGCCCGCAGCGTGTCATCCCTGTTGTCCAGCACGATCCGAGCCGGCAGCGTCCGCGCCCGCGTGTCCAGTTGCGCGCTCAGCGCCGCCACCTTGCCGTTCCAGACCTGGCTGCCGCCGCTCGCGAGCCGCACCTCGGCGGGATCGCCCACCGCCACCAGGGTCGCGCTCGCCTCCGGGACCTGCGCCAACGCCACCACGACGGACAGGTCGGCGACCGTGAAGCTGTTGGTGGTGGGATCGATCAGCTCTCCCGGCGTGACGTTCACGCTCACCACCGTACCGCCCAGCGGGCTGGCCAGGTCCGCCAGTCCCGGCGCCTTGCCGGGGTTCAGCAAGGCGATCTGGGTCTGCAGCGTCCGCACCCGGTTCTGCGCCACGGAAGCCGTCGCCTCGGCCTGCGCCAGCACCAGCCGGCGCCGCTCGGTCTCCGCCTGCGACAGGGAGCCCTCGCGGGTCAGGATGACGCCGCGGCGCAGCGCGTCCCGCGCCACCGCCACGCCGGCCTGCGCCTCCTGCAGCGAAGCCTGTGCCGAGGCCAGCCCCTCCTCCTGGTTCACCAGGGTTGGCACGTCCAGCGTCGCCAGCGGCTGGTTCGCCTTCACCGCATCCCCCGGCTGCGCCAGCAGCCTGATCACGCGGCCCTGGGCCAGGGGCCGCACGATCGCGACGTGGTTGGGATCGAAGGCGATCGTGCCTGGCACTTTGATGGGTTCGGTGATCGCCCGCGTCTCCGCCTTCGCCGTCTTCAGGCCGATGGTTTGCTGCTGCTGCGGTGTCATCGTCACAGTGTCGGCGTGCTTCCCGCCGGTCTGTTCCGCTGCCATGCCGGGAGGTGCCGAAATCATCAACAGCCCGGCCAGCGCCGCCGCAATCCGCCTCAAGGAATGACGCCCTGGGCAATGACGACCTCCAGCCGCGCCGCCTCCAGCAGAGTGCGACTGCGTGCCGCTGAAAACGCCGCATCGAAGGCGCTGGCATTGGCCCGCACCACCTCGATCAACGGCATCTCGCCCTGTTTCCAGGACCGCTCCACCATGTCCTGCCGCTGCGCCAGCTCCCGCGCCGCGCGCACGGCCACCGCCGCGCCCCGCTCGGCGCTGATCAGCGTTGCGTTCGCCTGCCGGTACTGGGCGACGATCCGCCGGCGCGCTTCTTCCAGCCGGGCCTCGGCCTGGGTCAGTTGCTCCTCGGCGGCGGCCCGCCGCGGGGCGTTCCGGGCCTCGCTGGCGAACGAGAAACGCAGCACCACGCCGAACCGCGTGTCCCACGGGGCGCCGTACTGCTTCTCGTTGATGCCGACGACGCCGATCTCGGGGTCATTGCGGTCCTGGAGGCGCACCAGGCGCAGATTGGCCTGCGCCACCTCCACGGCCCGCTGCGCCGCCGCCAGCCGGGGATCGTGGGCCATCCCCTCGGGCCCGAGCGCCGCGGGCCGAACCGGCGACACCAACCGCGGGATGGTTTCGCCGCCCAGCAGCGCCGCCAGCGACGCCAGGCTGCCCGCCAGCCGGGCCTCCGCGTCGCTGACGTTGACGCGCGCCCAGCCGACGTCCGCATCCGCCGCCAGCATGTCCGCTTCCGCGCCTTCCCCGGTGTGGAACCGGTTGCGCGCATCCGTAGCCAGCGCCTGGGACGTCGCCAGCCGCCGCTGCGCGATATCCCGCGCCGCCGCATCCAGAGCCGCCCGTGCCGACAGGTTCAGCAACTGCAAGGCCAGCGACAGGTGCGCCGCCTCCCCGGCCGCGCTTGCCGCGGCGCCGCGTGCCTGCGCCAGTTTCTGCGTCGCGGTACCTTCACCCGGCAGCCAGAGCGGCGTCGTCACCTGCACCTGCGTGGTGATGTAGTCCTCCGCACTGCCCAGCATGTTGTCGTTGACATACATGCTGGAGACGCTCGGCGCGTCGGGGAACAGGGCGCTGCCTTCGAGGTTCTGCGCCGCCGCCACTTCCTGCTGCGCCACGTAGGTCCGCCGCTGCGGCAACCGGTCCCACGCCAGCGCCAGGGCCTGATGAAACGTCATCGGCACCGCCCGCGGCCGCTGTTGCGCCCGGGCATGCGGAGGCGCAAGCAGGGCCGGGACGATGGCGGCGGCAACGATCAAACGACGCTTACGCGCCGGATCGCCGCCGTCCGCCACGCGACCTCGTAGAACCATCGGACCCCGCCGCACAAGGATTGGGAACCCTGCTACGAACGGCCTCGGCGGATAACGGTTTCAGCGTGGGGCCGCATGCCCGTAACGTGAAGACGCGGCCGAACCCCGGGAGCCGGTATCGTCGCGGCAGCCATGCCAGGGCCGGAATATCGGCACGATCCGGCAAGCTGCGGCGGCGCCACCTGGCAGGGAGACTGTCCCATCTCCCTCACCGTCATGGCCGGGCGTGTCCCTACGCAATGCACACATCTTGGAAACGGTCCGCCGCTGCGTTTCCCTTTCGTCATGGCCCGGCTTGTCCGGGCCACCTGTCGCGGCACAAGTGCTGGAATAGGTGGCCCGGACAAGCCGGGCCATGACGATGGGGGAACGCTCTCGGCCGTGAGGCAAGCACTTGATTTTACGGTCATTTCCGACTCGTTTCCGGGATGTGCGCATCCCGTAGGGCGTGTCCCGGCCATCCCCCCCCGCCGTTCGTGCGCAGATGGCCGGGACACGCCCCATAGGCGGCGCTAACTTAGGCGGCCAGGGGCACGTCCGTTGCTACCCCGTCATGGTGGGCGCAGGCCCACCATCCACGCCTTTTGCCGATATCAGCACCGTAAGGCGTGGGTGGCGGCCCTGCGGCCGCCATGACGACGGGGCGGTGACCGCGCCCGGCCGCCTAAGTTAGCGCCCATGGGGACACGCCCGGCCATGACGGTGAGGGCAGGCCGCCTCGGCGTGCCAACGAAGCCCGGCCCGAACCGAACGCCCTTACCCTTCCATCATCCAGTCGAACAGTTCGTCGTCATCATCGAACGCCCGCACCGGCTGCCGCGCCGTTGGCCAGCCGTCGGGATCGACGTTCTCCTCGATGCCGTCCGGGTCGATCGGCGGCAGGGGATCGTCGGGATGGTCGTAGTGCAGCTTGTCCTTGATCTGCCGCACGATCGCCTGCTGCCTGTCGGTCAGCCACATCGCCTGCTGGTACAGCCGGTGCTTCATGTCGTTGAGGAAATTCTCCTCCCACGCCGTCAGGTGCGGATCGCCCAGCGCGAACAGCACGAACGACCGCAGCGACTGCATGTCGTCCGGCGACAGCGAAGGCTGCACGGTGGCGGGCGCGGACTTCTTCGACATTCCGTTGGCGGACAGGCTGGCCATGGCCGGGGGCGTACACGGTTGTCCAACACCGGTCAACAGGGTTGCGGAATGTTACCCACAGGGTTGCGAACAGCTCGCCGGCCTTCCCGCCAGCTCCTGCGTCATGTGCCGGACGGACCGCCGATCAGCTGCGCCCGGGATAGGCCGAGCCCTCCTCGGCGGTGGCGGGGTGACCGACATAGCGGCCCTGCGCCGGCACCGCGACGCGCTCGAACTCTGTCGCCAGCGTGTGCAGCGACTGCCGCATCGCCGGGCCGCGCAGGCCGTGGCCGTGGCCGGTCACCACCGTCTCGGGCTCCAGCGCCGCCAGGGCGCGGACCGACTCCGCCGCCTTCTCCCAGTCGGGAGTGAAATACATCGGCGGGCCGTGCAGTTCGGGTTCCTGCACCGCCACGGCATAGGCGGACTCCTGCGCGGTGGTGATGAACGCATCGCCGGCGACCAGCAGCCGGTCCTCCTCCCGCCACAGCGAGACGTGCCCGGTGCTGTGCCCTGGCGTGTGGATCCACCGCCAGCCTGGCAGGAACGGCAGGGTGCCGTCGGTGGGCAGCGGCCGCAGCCAGGTGCCGACGTCCAGCGGGCCACGCGGGAACAGCGTGGCCAGCAGCGACATCGCGCCGCCGCCGACGGTCGGGTCCGGCTTCGGATAGGCGCTCTGCCCGTTCAGGTAGGGATGTTCCAGCGGATGCGCGTAGACCGGCACGTTCCACTTCTCCGCCAGCGTGCGCAGCGCTCCGACATGGTCGATATGCCCATGCGTCAGCACGATCGCCGCCGCCGGCCGATCGGCGCCGAACCGGGCCGCGGCCGAGCGGGCGATCATGCCGGCGGTGCCCGGCAGGCCGGCATCGACCAGCACCCAGTCGCCGCCCGGGCGGCCGAGGAACACCACGTTGACCATCGCCAGCCGCCGGTAGGCGACGTCCGGGGCGAGCGCCCAGACCGCCTCGTCCGGCACGGTAAAGCCATACAACGCCTCATTTTCCACCTGAACCTGTTGCGCCATGACCGCCTCCTGCCTGTCGCTTCAGGCAACAGGCGCCGCGCCGGGCGGTTGTGCGCCCTCGCGTTCAGATAATTGTGTTGGCGCCGGACCGGCCCGCCATCCGGTTGCACACCGGCGCCGGGCCACCCAATCTTCTCTCTCAACACAGGGAGGAACGTCCGCATGTGGGAGACGCGTCCGATCGGCCGCACGACGCTCAGAGTCACCGCCTTCGGCCTCGGCACCGCCACCATGGGCGGCAGCCGCTTCAAGGTCACGCAGCAGGAGGGCCAGGGCATCGTCGCCGCCGCCTGGGACGCCGGCGTGCGCTACTTCGACACCGCCCCGTTCTATGGCGTCGGCGCGGCCGAGCATCGTGTCGGCGACGCCCTGCGCGACCATGACCGTGACGCGTGGGTGCTGTCTACCAAGGTCGGGCGGCTGCTGCGGCCGAAGACGGACACCGCGCCCTCGCCGGACGGAAGGCTGTCGCCGCTGCCGTTCAAGGTGGTGTACGACTATTCCTATGACGGCATCATGCGCTCGGTGGAGGACAGCTACCAGCGCCTCGGTCTTGCCCGCATCGACATCCTGTACGTGCACGACATCGGCGCCTACCAGCACGGGCCGGAGGCGAACGCCCACCACCTCAAGGTGCTGCGCGACAGCGGCTACAAGGCGCTGGACGAACTGAAGCGCGGCGGCACGGTCAGCGCCATTGGCATCGGCGTGAACGAAAAGGAAGTGCTGATCGACGCCCTGGGCTTCGCCGACTGGGACGTCTTCCTGCTCGCCGGGCGCTACACGCTGCTGGAACAGGGGCCGCTGGACGACCTGATCCCGCTGTGCCGGCAGCGCGGCACCTCGCTGGTCATCGGCGGCCCGCTGAACTCAGGCATCCTGGCCGGGCGCGACACCTGGAACTACGACACGGCGCCGCCCGGGATCGTCGAACGGGTGCGCCGGATCGAGGCGGTGTGCCAGGCGCACGACGTGCCGCTGGCGGCGGCGGCCTTGCGGTTCCCGCTGGCGCACCCGGTGGTCGCCGCGGTGATTCCCGGCCCGCGCAACGTGGCGGAGTTCCAGGAGAACGTGAAGCTGTTCACAATGAAGATCCCCGCGGCCCTGTGGTCGGACCTGCGCGCCGAGGGCCTGCTGCATCCCGACGCCCCGGTACCGGGGTAGGCAATGCCGATCCATGAGCGTGATGTCTGGCGGGCGCAGTACTTCAAAGACGTTCCGTGCCCGGACGACGTGGTCATCCCGACGGACGACGTGCGCGCCTGGCCGCTCTATCCGCAGCACCGTTGGGTCTATGACAAGCTGGCGGTGGCATTGTCCCAGGGCCTGGACGCCGCCCCGCACGGCGTGCTGCCGGCGCACTACCCGGTGTTCTCCAAGCCAATGATCAACCTGCGCGGCATGGGCGCCGGCAGCCGCGTCATCGCCAACGAGGCGGAGTACCGCGCCGCGATGGCCGGCGGTCACTTCTGGTGCACGCTGCTGACCGGCCCGCATGTCAGCAGCGACGCCGCCGTGATCGACGGCAAGCCGGTCTGGTGGCGCCACACCACCGGCGTCACCGCGCCCGGCGGCACATTCGACTACTGGCACATCCACGCCGAACCGATGCGCGATATCGAGGACTGGTGCGGCCGCTGGGCGTCGGAACACCTGCGCGGCTACACCGGCATGATCAACGTCGAGACCATCGGCAGCCGGATCATCGAGGCGCACCTGCGCTTCGCCGATCAATGGCCCGACCTGTATGGCCCGGGCTGGATGGAGGCGGTGGTCGAACTCTACGCCAACGGCCGCTGGACCTACCCGGACCGCAACCCCACCGACGCCTACAGCGTGGTGCTGTTCGGCCCGCACGGCCGGCGCTACCGGCATCCGCCGGCGTCCGTGGTCGAGCAGGTCCTCGCCCTGGACGGGGTTACCAGCGTACAGATCACCTTCCATCCCGATTGGAACCCGGCACGGCACCCGATGCCGCCCGGAGGCTTCCGCCTGGCGATAGTCAACGCAACATCCCTTGCGGCAGGCCGGACGGGACGCAATATCCTGCGGCAGAGCATAATGTGATCCAAACGAACAGATTGGTGCTGCGTTAACCGGTCGCGATGTACGAGGCGGAACCCATGGCGGATGATGTGACCGAGCGGCATCCGGCAGTGGTGCCGCCGGCCGAGACCCCTGGCCTGACCGGCCTGATGACCCTTGCCGCCGGGGTCGTCATTGTCGCCGGCCTGTATCTTGGCCGTACAGTACTGATCCCGATCACGCTGGCGGTGCTGCTGTCCTTCGTGCTCGCGCCGCTGGTCAACCTGCTGCGCCGCATCCACCTGGGGCGCGTGCCCTCGGCGCTGCTGGCGGTGGTGCTGGCGCTCGGCATTATCCTCGCCATCGGCGGGCTGATCGGCACCCAGATTGCCGAGTTGATGCCGCAGGTTCCGACCTATGCCGAGACTATCCGCCAGAAGGTGGACACGATCCAGAATTACGCGCTGGCCAAGACCAGCCTGATGATGCGCCGGCTGACGCCGCAACTGAACGCGCCCGCCACGCAGCAGCCGAAGACGACGGCCGGGACGGAGCCGAAGCCGGTGCCGGTGGAGATCCACCAGCCGGAACCGACGCCGGTGCAACTCGCCGAGCGGATCATCACGCCGATTGTCGATCCGCTGTCCACCACCGCCATCGTCCTGGTCGTCGCCATCTTCGTGCTGCTGCAGCGCGAGGACCTGCGCGACCGGCTGATCCGGCTGTTCGGCTCCTCGGACCTGCACCGCACCACCGCGGCGATGAACGACGCGGCGCGCCGGCTGTCGCTGTATTTCCTGACCCAGCTTGCGATCAACACCACGTTCGGCCTTGTCACCGGCATCGGCCTGTTCCTGATCGGCGTGCCGTCGCCGCTGCTGTGGGGCGTGCTGGGGATGCTGCTGCGCTTCGTGCCCTATATCGGCGCGCCGCTGGCCGCCGTGCTGCCGCTGGCGCTGGCCGCCGCGGTCAGCCCGGGCTGGGGCATGGTGATCTGGACCGCCGGCCTGTACGTCGGCGTCGAGGGCGTCATGGGCCAGGTGGTGGAGCCGCTGCTGTACGGCCACAGCACCGGCCTGTCGCCGTTCTCGGTTGTGGTCTCCGCCACGTTCTGGACCTGGCTGTGGGGCCCCATCGGCCTGATCCTGTCCACCCCGCTGACGCTGTGCCTGGTCGTCCTGGGCCGCCATGTCGAGCGGCTGGAGTTCCTGGACGTGATCCTGGGCGACCGCCCGGCCCTGACCCCGGTGGAAAGCTTCTACCAGCGCATGCTGGCCGGGGACCCGGATGAAGCCCGCTTCCAGGCCGAGATGCTGCTGCGCGACCGTCCCTTGTCCTCCTATTACGATGAAGTGGCGCTGAAGGGCCTGCAGCTTGCGGCGGTGGATGCCGCCCGCGGCGTGCTGACCGAGGCGCAGATGGAGCGTATCAGGTCGTCGATGCAGACCCTGATCGACGACCTGGACGAGTATGAGGACCAGGAGCCGACGGCCCATGGCGCGATCGACGGGCCGGCGGCGCTGTCGCGCGAGGAGCAGGATCTGCCGAAGCACCCGGCCCCCGGCAAGGCCGTGCCAGAGACACTGGCGGAGTCCTGGCGCGACCACGAGCACGCCCCGATCCTGTGCATCGCCGGCCGTGGACCGCTGGACCAGGCCGCGGCCAGCATGCTGTCGCAGTTGCTGCACAAGAACGGGCTGAAGGCACGGGTGCTGCGGCATGCCGCCGCCTCGCGCGGGCTGATCAGCGCGCTGAACGCCGAAGGCGTGGCGATGGTCTGCCTATGCTACCTGGAGATCAGCGGTACGCCGTCGCACCTGCGCTACCTGGTGCGCCGCCTGCGCCAGCGTCTGCCAGTGGCAAAGCTGCTGGTCGGGCTGTGGCCGGCCGAGCAGGCGATCCTGACGGATGAGCGTCTGCGCACCGCCGTCGGCGCGGATATCTACGTCAGTTCGCTGCACGAGGCGGTGGAGGCGTGCCTGGAAGCGGCGCGGGCGGAGGAACAGCCGGCGCCGGCGCTGGCGGAGGCGCCATCTTAACCCTTTCGCGCGCGCATCGTGCGATAGTGCCGCGCACCGGCCCCCTCCCGGGCCGGTTGCGGAGCCGAATGCATCATGACGCGCCTGCTGTTGTTGCTGATCCTGCTGCTGCCGCTGGCCGCGCGGGCCGCGGACCTGAAGGTCGCCACCTGGAACCTGGACTGGCTGACGACGCGTCAGGCCGGCGACCGCGCCCTGCCGCGCGACGTGACGCCGCGGTCCGCGGACGATTTTGATCGCCTGGCCCGCTACGCGCGCGCGCTCAACGCGGATGTGGTGGCGATCGAGGAGGTGGACGGGTGGAGCGTGGCATCCAGGCTGTTCCCGCGCGACCGCTATTCGATCCACATGACCCATGACCACGTCGTGCAGCGGGTCGGCATCGCGGTCCGGCGGTCCCTGCACTATGACGTCAATCCCGACGTGACCGGGCTGGGCTTCGGCCATCTGCGCAGCGGCGCCGACATCACGCTGCATCTCGGCGCGGCCGATCTGCGGGTCCTGGCGGTGCACCTGAAGAAAGGTTGCCGGGACCGGTGGGCTGTGGCCGGCAGCCTGGCCTGCCGTGAGCTGCGCGATCAGGCGCAACTGCTGGCGGACTGGATCGCGGCGCGCCGGCAGGAAGGCGCGGCATTCCTGATCCTGGGGGATTTCAATCGGATCATGGACGGCAACGACGCCGTGCTGGCCTCGCTGCGGCAGGCGGCGCCGCTGGTTCGCGCCACCGAGGGGCGGAGTTCGCCCTGCTGGGGAAACGAGAGCTTCATCGACCACATCCTGGCCGGCGGTGCGGCGGCGGCGTGGATGCGCCCGGAGACGCTCCGGGTGCTGCGGTACCGGGAAACCGACCCGGCGTGGAAGGACCGGTTGTCCGATCATTGTCCGGTTTCGGTGCGCCTTGCCGTGCCGGACGGCAATGGCGATCCGCACGAAGGGTAGGATGGGTTGGGGCGCGCCCTCATCGCCATGGTGGGCGCAGGCCCCATAGGCGCTGAAACAGTGGTGCAGGCGGTGCGATCGCTCTATCGTCATGGCGGCCGCAGAGCCGCCATCCCCGCCTTCCGCCGCCTCAACCCCGCCAGGCGTGGATGCCGGGCCTGCGCCCGGCATGACGAAGTGGAAACGACCGCTGCCGTGGGCACAGGCGGCGCGGCTGAGGGATCACTCCTTCATCGGCTCCACGCTCACGGCAACCGCCTCGGTGTAGGTCAGGTCGACCTCGTCGCCGACGCGCAGGGTATGGAGGAACTTCTGCATCTGGGGATCGAGCACCTCGGTGGTCCGCTCGATCTTCGCCGGCCCGATGAACGACACCAGGTTATGCCGCTTGTCGATCTGCGTGATCCGGACGCGCACCTTGATCGTCTGCTCTGCGGCGCCCCCCGGCTTCTGGCCCAACGCGGCGCGTTCGGCGCGTTGCGACGCCTGCACCGGCGGCGGGGCCGTGCCGGGCCTGGCGAGGCTGGCGGCCAGCGCCTCGCGGTAACGCACGATCACCCGGTCCCCCGCCTTCAGTTGCGCAAGATTCCTGACCTCCGGTCCGGCTACGACGGTCAGCAGGCCGCCTTGCGGTCCGCGCAGCAGCACGGCGCGGTCGTGCTGATCCACCGATTCGACGGTGGCGCTGACTTCGTCCTCATCGCTGACCGTCACGGCCGCCGCCGCGCGCGGCGGCTGGGCGACGCCGAACAGCAGCGTTGCCGCGGCGGTCAGCAGAATGAACCTGGTTCGCATCGTTTGCTTTCTCCTTTGACGACAGGCCGTAGCCTTATGGAAGTTTCCGCGCGTGCCCGGACGGCCATTGCAGGTCGGGCACGAATTTATACGGGTAGTCGGGCTCCTTGTAGCCGTCGGGGTCCTGCCGTTTGGGCAGCTTCACCTTTTCCCGCGGCACCGCCTCATGCGGGACATGGACCAGCAGGTGCGATATGGTGTTCAGCCGGGCCCGCTTCTTGTCATCGGAATTGACCACGTACCAGGGCGCCCAGGGCGTGTCCGTCGCCTTGAACATGTCGTCGCGGGCGCGCGAATACTCGTACCAGCGGCTGTAGGACTTCAGGTCCATCGGCGAGAGCTTCCAGGTCTTCCGGCCGTCGTCGATGCGGGATTTCAGCCGCGCGGTCTGCTCGGCCTCGCTGACCTCCAGCCAGTACTTCAGAAGAATGATGCCCGATTCGATCATGGCCTTCTCGACCAGCGGGGTCATGGCCAGGAAACGGCGGACCTGTTCCTCGGAGCAGAAGCCCATGACCCGCTCGACGCCGGCGCGGTTGTACCAGCTGCGGTCGAAGATGACGATCTCGCCGCCGGCCGGCAGGTGCGGCACGTAGCGCTGGAGATACATCTGGTTCTTTTCGCGCTCGGTCGGCGCCGGCAGTGCGACGACGCGGAAGATGCGCGGGCTCACCCGCTCCATGATGGCCTTGATGACGCCGCCCTTGCCGGCGCCGTCCCGCCCTTCGAAGACGACGCAGACTTTCAGCCCCTGGTGGACGACCCATTCCTGGAGCCTGACCAGTTCGACATGCAGATTGGCCAGCTCGCGCCGGTATTCCTTGTTCGGCAGGTTGCCGGTGCCGGATGGATCGACGCCTGCGGGCGGGTCGTCATGCACTCGTTTCTTTGCAGCCACGGCGAGTCCTCGGTTGTCTGTGGGCCGGAATGCCAGGAGGTTCAGGATCAGTCCTTGCCGGTGGAGTCCTAAACGGCCCTCCGCGCGGACGTGAATGGCGGATCGGCGTGATCGGCGCGGAAAAACGCGTCAAATCCCTTCAGGTCCCAGAAACCGCCGAACATCCTGGCCTGGATTTCCGCCATCCTGGCAGCCTCCTTCGTGTAATCGTCAGCGGCATCGCGCATCCACTGGGCCTGCAGAAGAAACGCCTCGGGCAGGCTCTTGCACTGCGTCAGGCGGGTGGCGGTTTCGATGGTCCGGTTCCCCTGGCGGAGCAGAAAGTCCCCCAGCCCGGTGTTGAGGCTGGCAACCTGTTCAAAAAACTGCCGCCCCTGTTCGGAAAGAAGACGCGGAAAGTCGAAACCGAACCGAAGCATGGTCAGTCCCCCGCCAGCATAGGCCTGCCCCGCTCCGCGTGCATACTCCATTTTCTGTTTCCCTTTCTTCTGGAACATGATGGCGGCCCACCGGGCGGTGGCGGTGTCCGGGGACTTTTTCCGGGTGCGGGAAGCCGTGCGCCATTCTGGCGGCGCGGCCGTCGTGGCCGGCGCTTCGGGCGCCATGGCTTTGCCCTGGCCTGTCCGCACGGGAACTGTGCCCGGCATTTCCGGGGCTTGTATGAGGTTTGCTAACGTTCTAGCCTTCAATCATACTCCTACGCGTCGCGCCCGTAACCTGCGCCTGATGCCGGGCCGCCGCGCGCTGACGGTAGCGGGGAACGGCGATGATGCTATGCAAAAACGGCATCACCACGAAAAGAAGCGCCGCATCGGCCGGGGGACGCCCATGGCGCCGCGCGTTCGCCGCCGCGACGGGCCGCCGGGGCCTGCGCCGGGCGATTTGCCGAAACTGCATATGAACCTGCCAGACGGCGGCCTATCGAACGTGCCCCCGCTATGACGGTCGTGCCAGGCGAGCCGGAGAGGGTCCCATGCGTCTGTTCACTTTGATTGCCGCCGTGCTGTGCCCGCTCGCGATCCTGCCAGCCCGGGCGCAGCAGCCGGCAGCCGTACCGGTTGAAATCATCGTCGCCAGGCAGCAGCCCGTGACGCAGGCCGCCGAATTCGTCGGCCGGATCGAGGCGGTGGAGCGGGTCGAGATCCGCGCCCGGGTGACCGGCTTCCTGCAGAAGATCGACTTCAAGGAAGGGGAACTGGTGAAGCAGGGCGATGTCCTGTACCAGATCGAACCGGACAGCTTCCAGGCCGCCGTGCTGCAGGCGCGTGGCGCGCTGTTCCAGGCCCAGGCCAAATTCGCCAACGCCAGCGTGCAGCGGGCCCGGGCGCAGGAACTGGTCAAGACCAGCGCGACATCCCAGGCCGAACTGGATCGGCAGATCGCGGCCGAGAAGGCCGCGCAAGGCGACGTCATCACGGCCGATGCCAACCTCAAAACTGCCAGTATCAATCTCAACTATACCACGATCACCGCGCCGATCACCGGTGAGATCGGGCGGACCAAAGTTACGGTCGGCAACGTCGTCGGGCCGGATTCCGGGCCACTGACGACGATCGTCAGCAAGAACCCGATGTACGTCACCTTCCCGGTCAGCCAGCGCGAATTCCTGAAGATCCAGGCCGACGAGCGGCGCAAGCTCGAAGCGGCATTGAGCGTGCGGATCCGCTTCTCGGACGGATCGCTCTATCCGGAAGCGGGGCAGATCAATTTCGTCGACGTCGTGGTGGACCGGGCGACGGATACGGTGACCGTGCGCGCGACCATGCCCAACCCGCAGGGCGCCCTGGTTGACGGCCAGCTGGTGCGCGTGGCGGTGCAGGCGGAAAAGCCCGAGGAGAAGGTGCTGATCCCGCAGTCGGCGCTGATCGCCGATCAGCAGGGCGTCTATGTGTTCCTCGACGTGGACGGCAAAGCCGCGGTGCAGCGCGTGAAGCTGGGCGGCGAGCACGGATCGTCGGTGATCGTCAACGACGGCCTGAAGGGCGGCGAGCATGTGATCGTCCAGGGCATGGAGACCCTGCGCCCCGGCGCGCCGGTCCAGGCCACGCCCGCGCCGTCAGCCGATCGGAGCTGACGCATGTTCTCGTCGATCTTCATCCACCGGCCGCGGCTGGCCGCGGTCATCGCCATTGTTACGACCATCGCCGGGCTGCTGTCGCTGCTGGTGATCCCGGTCGCGCAGTATCCGGACATCGTGCCGCCGCAGGTGTCGGTGACGACGCTGTATCCCGGCGCGTCGGCCGCGGTGGTGGAGGCGACCGTTGCGCAGCCGATTGAAAGCCAGGTCGTCGGCGTCGACAAGATGATCTATATGAAGAGCGTCAGCGGCAACGACGGCAGCTATTCGCTGAAGGTGTCGTTCGAGCTCGGCACCGATCCGGACATCGACACCGTCAACGTCAACAACCGCGTGCAGGTCGCCCTGTCGAAGCTGCCGGAGGACGTTCGCCGGCAGGGCGTGACCGTGAAGAAGCAGTCCTCGGCGCTGCTGGGGGTGATCGCGCTGTACTCGCCGAAGCGGACGCACAACGAGCTGTTCATCTCGAACTACGCGACGATCAACCTGCTCGACCAGATCAAGAGCTCGCCGGGCGTCGGCGACGCGACCCTGTTCGGGCCGCAGGATTATTCGATGCGCGCCTGGGTGCGGACCGATCGGCTGACCGGGCTGAACCTGACGACGGCCGACATCATCAATGCGATCCAGTCACAGAACGTGCAGGCCGCGGTCGGGCGGTTGGGCGCGCGGCCGACCGGCAGCGACCAGCAATTGCAGTTGAATATCCAGACCAAGGGGCGGCTGACCTCGCCTGAGGAATTCGCGAAGATCGTGATCCGGACCAATCCGGACGGCTCCGTGCTGCGCCTGGGCGATGTCGCGCGGCTGGAACTGGGCGCGGCGAATATGGACCGCTCCACCCGGCTGGACGGCGGGCCGGCGGCGCTGATCGGTGTGTACCAGGCGCCCGGGGCGAATGCGCTGAAGGCACTCGATGGCGTCAAGCAGGTGCTGGCCGATGCCGCGAAGAGCTTTCCGGACGACCTGGCGTGGAAGGTGACGTATGACCCCACGACCTTCGTCACCGCAACGATCCACGAGGTGCAGAAGACGCTCATCGAGGCGTTCGTCCTGGTGGTGCTGGTCGTCTATCTGTTCCTGGGCAGCTTCCGGGCGACGCTGATCCCGACCATCGCCGTGCCGGTCAGCCTGATCGGCACGTTCATCGTGCTGAACGCCATCGGCTATTCCGCCAACACCGTCTCGTTGCTGGCGATCGTGCTGGCCATCGGCATTGTCGTGGACGACGCGATCGTGGTGGTGGAGGCGGTGGAACAGGTGATGGAGCATCACCCGGACCTGTCGCCGGCCGAGGCCACGACGATGGCGATGGGGCAGATCTTCGCGCCGATCATCGCCATCACGCTGGTGCTGCTGTCGGTGTTCGTTCCGGTTGCGTTCATCCCCGGCATTTCCGGCGAACTGTTCCGGCAGTTCGCGGTCACCGTCGCGGTGTCGATGTTCCTGTCGGCGATCAATGCGCTGACCCTGTCGCCGGCGCTGTGCGCGCTGTTCCTGCGCCCGCACCATGGCCCACGGCGTGGGCCAATTGGCATGCTGATGCGCGGCATCGACTGGGTGCGCGACGGCTACGGCGCCATCGTGGCGCGCCTGGTGCGGATCTCGATCATCGGCCTGGTGATGGTGGCGGGATCGATGGCGGCCATCTGGGGGATGGGGAAGGTAACGCCGACCGGCTTCTTGCCCGAGGAAGACCAGGGCGCGTTCTTCGTCATCGTGCAGCTGCCGGACGGCGCCTCGATCGGCCGGACCACCGGCGTCGTGGAGCAGATCGAGCGGGTGCTGAAGCAGGAACCCGCCATCGCGGATTACTCGGCGACGGTCGGGCTGAATTTCATCGACAACTACTCGCAGTCCAACGCGGCGTTCCTGATCGTCTCGCTGAAGCCGTTCGAGGACCGGAAGAATCCGGCGGATTCGGCGCCGGCGCTGATCGCGCGGCTGGGGGCGAAACTGCGCGCGGTTCGCGGCGGACGCGCGGTGCCGCTGGCGCCGCCGCCGATCATCGGACTGGGCACCGGGGGCGGGTTCAGCTACGTGCTGCAGGACGTCAGCGGCGGGAATCCGAAGGCACTGGCGCAGGTTTTGCGCGGGCTTCTGGTGGCGGCGAACCAGGATCCGAAGCTCAGCCGCGTGTTCAGCACGTTCTCGGCCAGCACGCCGTCGGTGTACCTGGATATCGACCGTGACAAGGCGCAGATCCTGAAGGTGCCGGTGTCGTCGATCTTCCAGGCATTGCAGGCGTCGCTGGGCGGCTACTACGTGAACGACATGAACCTGTTCGGGCGGACCTGGCAGGTGCAGGTGCAGGCCGAGGCGGCGGACCGGTCCTCGGTCGATGATATCTACCGCATCAACGTGCGCAGCCAGGACGGCAAGATGATCCCGCTGCGCAGCCTGGTGGAGGTGCGGCCGATCATCGGCCCGCAGGCGCTGATCCGCTACAACAACAACCTGGCGGTGACCGTTCAGGGCAGCCCCGCGCCCGGGGTTTCCTCCGGCCAGGCGCTGGCGGCGATGGAGCAGGTGGCGCAACAGAGTCTTCCGCGCGGCTACCGCGGGCTGTGGACGGACGTTTCGTTCCAGGAGAAACGGGCCGAGGGCAAGACCGGGATCATCCTGGGCTTCGCCGTGCTGTTCGCCTACCTGTTCCTGGTGGCGCTGTATGAAAGCTGGACCATCCCGGTGCCGGTTCTGCTGTCCGTGACCATCGGCGTGGTCGGCTCCTACGTCGCCATCCTGCTCGCCGGGTTGACGCTCGACCTGTACGCGCAGATCGGCATGGTCGTGCTGATCGGCCTGGCGGCAAAGAACGGGATTTTGATTGTGGAATTCGCCAAGGAACGGCGGGCCGAGGGCATGCCGCTGCTGGAAGCCGCGACCGAGGGCGCGCGGCTGCGCTTCCGCCCGGTGATGATGACGTCGTTCGCCTTCATCCTGGGCCTGCTGCCGCTGGTCATCGCGGTCGGCCCGTCGCAACTGGCGCGGCGCGACGTCGGCACGCCGGTGTTCGGCGGCATGCTGTTCGCCTCGTTCCTGGGGATTTTCGCCATCCCGGCGCTGTACGTCACGTTCCAGGGCATCCGCGAGCGGTTGCGGACGTCGGCCCGGCCGGGCCGACGGAAGCCCGAGCAGCCGGTTTCCGCCGATCACCATGTCGGTGCATAACCGAGCCGACCGGCCCTGCGTTTTTGCCAGGCGCGTTGACTTGCATCAATGGAAGGTCTGCATAATCTGCTAGTAATGATCTCGTAACCAGAGAACCCGGCCCTGCGTTGCCGGTAGTCGGAGAGAACCGATGCTTGACGAAGCAGTCGTGACTGCGGCTGACGTCATGACAAGAGACGTCGCCTTTGTGCATCCCGAAACCCCTTTGCTGGATGCCGTCAAGCTGATGGCCAGGCGCAGGATCAGCGGCATGCCGGTCGTGGATGACAACGGCACGATCGTCGGGATGATCAGCGAGGGCGACCTGGTCCGTTGGCACGAAGGCTACAGCGAACGGCAGGCGCACTGGCTCGACATGCTGGCGGAAGGGTTCCAGCTTGCGCCAAGCTTCCTGGATGGCATCCGGGCCGAGCGCTACAAGGTGAAGGCCGTCATGTCCCCGGGTTGTTTCAGCGTTACGGAAACGACGCTGGCGCGCGACATCGCGACGCTGATGCATGGCAAGAGCATCAAGCGGGTTCCTGTCCTGCGCGACGGCAAGCTGGTCGGGATCGTGGCGCGCTCGGACCTGATCCGGGCGCTGGCGCAGAAGCTTGACGAGAGAGCGCCGGCGGCGACGGCGGCGTTCCAATCCATCAACGAGGCCTTGCGGCATGGACGCGAGGAACAGGGGATACAGCCCGGCAAGGGGCCTGGGGAGAAATAACCGATCCGCCAGAGCCGGCGCACCGGCCCTCCACGTCACCGGGGTCGGCGCACCGGCGCCTCTGCGGCCGCCATGACGATTGCGGCGTCCGGGCCATAATGGACGCGGTTATCCTGCATCAGGTCCTTACGCCGGCGTTAGTTTCAGAAGATCCCTGGTGTGCCGGGTGATCATCCGTTCTTCATCGGTGCGAATGACCCAGACTTCGATCGACGAGTCATCACCGCTGATCCGGCCCCGGCCAACCTCATTCCGTATATGATCCAACTTGACGCCTGCCCAGCGGCATCCCTCGGTGACCGCCGCCCGGGTCGCCGCGTCGTTCTCGCCAATCCCGCCGGCGAAGACCATGGCACCGACGCCGCCCAGCGCCGCGGTCAGCGAGCCGACCTCGCGGATGATACGATAAATAAACAGGTCGATCGCCTCCCGCGCCCGCGGATCGGTCGAGGCGCGCAAGGTCCGCATGTCGGGGGAAATGCCGGAAACGCCGAGCAGGCCGGATTTCCGGTAGATCAGGTCTTCGAGCGCCGCCGCGTCCATGCCGTGCTCGGTCATCAGGTGCAGGATCACCCCCGGATCCAGCGCGCCGCAGCGGGTACCCATCATCAGGCCGTCCGCGGCCGTGAACCCCATGGTGCTGGCCACGCTGCGGCCGTTGCGCACGGCGCACAGGCTGGCGCCGTTGCCCAGGTGCGCCATGATGACCCGCCCGGCGGCCAGGGCCGGGCACAGGATGCGCATCTGTGACACCAGGTATTCATACGACAGCCCGTGGAAGCCATAGCGGCGGATGCCGGCCTCGCTGAACCGGCGCGGCAGCGCGAACGCCTGCGCGAGGTGCGGCTGCGCGCGGTGGAACGCCGTGTCGAAGCAGGCGACCTGAGGGATGTGCGGCACCACCTGGAGAAGCCTGCGTATGACCGCCAGGCTATGCGGCTGGTGCAGTGGCGCCAGCGGCACCAACTCGGACAACGTTTCAACAACGTCCACGTCCAGCCGCACCGGCGCGTCGTAGGCCATGCCTCCATGCACGACGCGATGCCCGATGGCGGCCACCGTGCCGGCGGCGAGGCTTGCGCCGGTCTGCAGGATCGCCTCGGCCGCCGCGTCGTGGCCGAACCCGGCCGCCGGCCACGCACGCTCGATGATCGTTTCGCCCTGCGCGTTCCGGACCCTCAGGCGAGGATCGACGCCGATGCCTTCGACCTGCCCGCGATACAGGACATCGTCGTCCGCCAGTCCGCACAGCGCGAACTTGATGCTGGAGGAACCCGCGTTGATGACCGCGATGCAGCCGGACATGGTACCTCCCTCGCGTGCTCAGGCAACGATGTTGGTGCCGCCGTCCACGTAAACCGTTCCGCCGGTGATGCGCTTCGCCAGGAACGTGGACAGGTAGGCGCAGGTGAAACCGACATCCATGATGTCGACCAGCTCGCCCAGCGGCGCCTTCTCCGCCGCCTCGTTCAGCAGCAACTCGAAATCCTTCAGTCCGGACGCGGCACGGGTCTTCAGCGGGCCAGGCGAGATCGCGTGCACGCGGATCCCCTTGTGCCCAAGCTCATAGGCCAGGTAGCGGCAGGACGCCTCCAGCGCCGCCTTCACCGGCCCCATCACGTTGTAGTTCGGCACGACCCGGTTGGCGCCGTAGTAGCTCATGGCGAACATCGCGCCGCCGTCGGTCATCAGCGGCGCCGCCAGCCGTGCCATGCGCACGAAGGAATGGCAGGAAACATCCATTGCCTTGGCGAAGCCCTCGGCCGAGCAGTTCAGTAGCCCGCCCTGCAAATCCTCCTTCGGCGCGAAAGCGATCGAGTGAAGCAGGATATCCAGCCGTCCCCACTGCGTCCGCACCTGGTCGAAGATCGCCTCCAGTTGTCCCGGGACCGCAACGTCCAGCGGCCCGGTGATGGACGCCTCCAGATCCTTCGCCAGCGGTTCCACATGCGGCCGCGCCTTGTCGTTCAGCCAGGTGATCGCGAGGTCCGCGCCGACGGTGCGAAAAGCCTTGGCGCAGCCATAGGCGATCGAGTGTTCATTGGCGACGCCGACGACAAGCGCCTTGTGCCCGGCCAGGACCGGCCTGATCTGCATCTCCGGCACGGCAATTCTCCTTCAACTGATGGAAGCGGAGGCAGAATTCCGCCTCGCCGCCGCCAGCATCACCGCGACGGCGCAGGAGGCGAGACGGGTCAGCAACGAATCCGCCCGGCTGGTCAGGATGATGGGAACCCGTGCGCCCAGGACGATGCCGGCGGCATCGGCACGCGCCAGGAACGACAGGCTCTTGGCCAGCATGTTGCCGGCCTCCAGGTCCGGCACCACCAGGACGTTCGCCCGCCCTGCGACGGGTGAAACGATGTGCTTGATCGCCGCGGCCTCGGGGCTGATCGCGTTGTCCAGCGCCAGCGGCCCGTCCAGCAGCGCGCCGGTGATCTGGCCGCGGTCGGCCATCTTGCACAGCGCCGCGGCTTCCACCGTGGACGGCACCTTCGCGTTGACCGTCTCCATCGCGCTCAGGATCGCCACGCGGACTTCCGGCGCGTGCAGGGCGTGGGCGAGGTCGATCGCATTCTGCACGATGTCGACCTTTTCCTCCAGCGTCGGCGCGATGTTCACCGCAGCGTCGGTGATGATCAGCGCATCACCATGGCCCGGCACGTCCATGATGAAGCAGTGGCTGATCCGCCGCGCGGTGCGGATGCCGCCTTCGCGCGCGACCACCGCAGCCATCAGTTCGTCGGTGTGCAGGCTGCCTTTCATCAGCGCCTCGGCCTGTCCGGCGCGCACCAGCTCGACCGCCTTGGCAGCCGAGTGGTGGCTGTGCTCGGCGTTGACGATCTCCAGGCCGGCGATATCGAGGCCCTCCGTTGCCGCCACGTTCCGAACCCGTTCGGCCGGGCCAACCAGGATCGGCTCGATCAGCCGCAGCTTGCGGGCCTCGATCGCACTTTGCAACGAGACGTCGTCACACGGATGCACCACGGCCGTCCTGACCGCCGGTTGCGACTGCGCCAGGGCGATCAGTTGCTGATACTTCGTGCGCTCGCGGGGCTTTTCGGGGACGTCAATCATGGGCCGCCTCGGTTGTCTCCAGGTGCTTCTGCTTCGGCTTGACATCGAACAGCGCCTCGATCCGCGCCAGCCGGCGCTTGCCTTCCTCCGACTCGACGCCGGTCGCGCCGAGGACGCGGTGCAGCACGTCGAGCCCAGTCTTGTGCTGGGCCGCATCGTCGCCGAGCAGCCTGGGCAGCGTCTCGATCGCGCGTTCCTCATCCAGGCAGACGAGCAGGAACTGTTCTCGCAGCAGCTCCTTGAACCGGGCGAGGCTTATGCGCTGCGCCGGCGGCTGAGCGGCACGGACCATTTTCAGCGCGGTAAATCCACGCTCGTCGATCACGCCTTCAGGCAGGCGGATATAAACCAGCGACCGCAGCACGGCTTCCGGCATGTGCCCGATCGTGAAACGATGTTCCAGCCGCGTCTTCAGATGCTCGACCGCCGCCTCGCGTGTCAGGTCCCGCTCGACGTGGCGCAGCACCGGCTGCTGCGGCCCCAGCCCGACCAGCGCCTGCAACAGCGGCGAACCATAGGTGGCCAGGAACGTCGCCTCGGTCACGGCGTCGCGCACTTCGCCCGAAGCCTGCAGGCAGGCGGTGATCCAGTCCGACGTCATGCGTTCGGCCGCCAGCCAGGGGTTATCCGCATGCACCGGCTGGCGGTTGGCGCGCACCAACTCCGCCAGGCCCTTGATCGGCTGCATGAAGGGATTTTCGTCGCCGAACATGGCGAACCGCAGGCGGTTCGGGTGCGCGGCCCGCACGGTCTCGGCAACCGGCTCGGGGACCCGCCCGCGCAGCATCGGGGCGGCGAAAGTTTCGTACAGCCCGCGGTTGATCTCCGACACGCGGGCGGCGGTGGCGAAACGGCGCTCGTCCGCCGCATCGTTGCCGCCAATGGCGCGGATGTGGTCCAGCGTCCGCGCTTCCAGCCGGAACAGGTAGCGCCCGTGCACCAGGTCGGGGTTCGCGGTATCCTCATTCACCTCGGTGATCACCGCCTCGTACAGGCCGGGCGGCAGCGCGTCGATCATGTCCATGCAGGACACGAACTCACCGTGTTCCTTCGTCGCCACCTTGCCGGAGACGAAAATGCCGAGATGGCCGATGCTGTGGTGCATCGTATAGACAATCGTCTGGCCGCTGGTGACGATCTCGCCGCCGTCGTCGTAAAGGTCCAGGATCCAGTCCAGCGCCTGCTGCGGCGGCGTGATGTTGTCGCCCCACGAGCAGAATACGATGATCGGCGAGCGGATGTTGCGCAGGTCGATGCGCACGCCGTCGGAGGTACGAAGCTGCCCGGTGGCCAGCTTGTTGCCGACGAACAGGTTGTCGGCGATCCACTGCATCTCCTGCGCGTTCAGCAGGACCGGGCTGCCCCACCACGTCTCGAAGTCGAGGAAGCGTTCAACCTCGGTATCGATCTTCGAATAGACGTTGTATCCTTTCGTCCAGTACGTGTTCGCCGGATTGAGCGACTCGAAATTCGCCACCAGGTTCGCGCCGTCGAAAATGCCGTTGCCCAGGTCGCCCGCCAGCGCGGTCAGCCAGGTGCCGCCCAGCACGCCGCCCAGGTAGCGCATCGGGTTCTTCCCGCGCACGCCGGCCCAGTACGACAGCGGCGAGCCCGCCAGCATGATCGGCCCCGGCAGGTCCGGCCGCATCGCCGCCATCATCATGATCTGCCAGCCGGCCTGGCAGTTGCCGATGATCACCGGCTTGCCCTCGGCCTCCGGGTGGCGCGCCGCCACGTCCGCGACGAACACGGCCTCGGCGCGGCAGACGTCCTCGATGGTCTGTCCCGGCATCGGCTTCGGCAGGAAGCCGACGAAATAGCAGGGACGGCCTTCGGCGAGGGCCATGCCGATCTGGCTGTCCTTCTTCATGCCGCCGATGCCGGGGCCGTGGCCGGCGCGGGGATCGACGACGATGATGGGCGCCTTGGCCGGATCGGTTGGAACATCGTCGGGCGGAATGATCCGCACCAGGGCGTAATTCACCGGCCGCTCCAGCGTGCGGCCATCGTGCACCAGCTCGGCCTGGAAGTGAAGCACATTCGGAACGGCCTTGGCCGCCTGCTCCCGATGGATGTTCGCCCGCTGCCGCAGGGTGTCGAGCGACAGGACGTAGCGCTGCCAGGCATCGACCCAGTAGTTCTGGAAACCGGCCCAATCAGTCATCGCTGACTCCATCGTGCAATGATCCGCAGCCGCGCCTGGAATACCGGAATTCGACTTTGGCTGCGTTGCGTTAAATCAAGCTCGCTGAAAGGCGGAACGACACCGGTTCATCCGGGATCGACCCGGCGCCGGCCCGACCGTCCTTGGACTGGAAGAAGACATGCAGGTCGTCCGGCACGAAGCCCAAGGTGCGGATGCCCGGGTTCACCAGTTCCCGGGCAATCAGCCTCGGCGCATCCTGTGCCGGGGCCTCCTGGCACGCTATGCGATTCCGGCATCGCCGGGCAGGGTCGGGAGGATTGCCGGAAACGCATAGCGGCGTGGCCGCCGGCGATGCAGGAATTGGCCGGGGTGGGCCGCAGGATGTCAAGGACAACAGCGGCCGTGGCACGCGGGCGGCATATCGTTGCGGCAGTCGATAGAGATTGCCAGCAGACCGCCCGGACCACGATGCCGCCAGGCCCACCCCGGATGGATCGGGACGACGGTGTCCCGAGAGAGGGTAAGGTACTACCATGACGGAAACCACTTCCAGGAAGCGAGCCGCAGTGGCCACGTGGCGTGAATCGTGCGGAAGGAAAGCGATGCGGATCGGGCTGTGGACTCTCGCTGGCTGCGGAATGATGCTGGCCGCTTCCGCGGCAAGCGCCGCGGTGACGCAGGACAGCTTTCTGCTGCGGAATACGGGGGATCTGGTCGATCTGTGCTCCGCGCCCCAGACCGATCCCCTGTACACGGCCGCGGTGAATTTCTGCCACGGATTCGGGGTTGGCGTGGTCCGTACGCTGCAGGACCAGGATGCGGCGTCCCGGTCGGGCCGCCTGTTCTGTTTCCCAAACCCGGCGCCGACAAGAAACGAGGCCGTTGCCCGCTTCGTGCAGTGGGCCAATGCCGATCCCAGCAGGTTGCAGATGTCCGCGGAGGATGGCATAGCCACCTATCTGTCGCAGCAATATCCCTGCCCGCGCCGTCGCTGAGAACCATGGGGGAAGAGTGATGAAAAGCATATTCGCCGTTCTGATCTGCGCTGTCACCCTCGCGGGATGCGCCGAGATGACGCCGGGCCAGCAGCGTGCGGCCGGCGGCACGGCCGTTGGCGCCGCCGGCGGCGCGGTCATCGGCGCCCTGGCCGGGAATGCCGCCCTGGGCACGGCGATCGGCGCGGGCGCGGGGCTTGTCGGAGGCCTTCTGTACAATCACGTCAAGCAGAACGAGCAGAGCGCATACCAACAGGGCTATTCAGCCGGCCAGCAGTCACGTTGACGTAACAGGCATTCGTGCGGCGGGCGGTCAGCGCGGCTGATCAGCCCGTCTGCGCAGGCAACAGCGTCCCCGGGATGGATCGCCTGCGCATACACCTTCCTGCGCCGCCACCGTTATTCTCCCGGACCAAGGTCGGATGGCCGGCAGCTGACGCGCAGGCTGTCCCGCACGGGGCGACAGGCACGCCGCGCGGTGCCGGACCTTCTGGCAGGCTATGCGGGTCCGGCATCGGGGACGGGAAATCGCCGGAAACGCATAGCCTCGCGGCGGCCGGTGATGCAGAAATTCGCCAGGCCTGCCTGCAGGATTTGAAGGGCGCCGTATCGCCCCGGCAATCGATGCGCCTCACGCACCGCGATGCCGCCTGGACCGGATCCTGCCGGCGACATCCAGAAAGAGCAAGGTGTTTGCCATGACGGAATCCAGCTCAGCCCCGTTCTCGGTCGCCAGCCTCTTCGCTGAACGCGAGGCCCACCGCCGCCAGGAGCAGGAAGCCGCGGAACAGGTCGCGCGGCGCAAGAACGAAGAAATGGCGCAGTTCAGGCAGCGGCTGGAGAACTTCCAGCTCACCGACGAGATCTTGCAAGCGGGCCAGTTGCGGATCAGGCGGGCGTTCGAACGCGGCGAGGAGGAACTGATGTTCACCTCCTTCCCCAGCGATTTCTGCACCGATTCCGGCCGCGCCATTATCAACGCCGGCGCCCCGCCGATTGTCGAACCGACCGACGAGGAGAAGGAAAAGCTCAAGGACGCCGATCCCGAGTGGCTGGCCACGCTGCCGCAGGGCGCCCGGGTGGTTTACGACTACTGGAAGCAGCACCTGAAGCCCGCCGGCTTCGGGTTTTCCGCCCGGATCCTGAACTTCCCGGGCGGCAAGCCAGGCGATGTCGGCATGTTCTTCACCTGGCCGAAGAACCAGCTCGACCTCTAGGCCAACCGCTTTCGCACGGCGCTCCGGCACCGACGGGCTGTCCGCGCCAGGCTGACTGCATATCCGGATGTATCTGAACGCCGCCATCCTCGCCGCCGTCGTACTGGCCTACAGCGCCGTGGCAGGCCGCGTCGGGCGATCCTGGCTCAGCGGGCCGATCCTGTTCACCGCCGCCGGCCTCGTCCTTGGCCCCGGAGGGCTGGGGTTGCTGCGCCTTGGCCTGACGGCAGCCGATTTGCGCACGGTGGCGGAACTGGCGCTGGCGATGGTGCTGTTCACCGACGCCGCCCACGCCGACATCGGCGTCGTCCGCCGCACCGTCGGATTGCCGCAGCGCCTGCTGCTGCTCGGCCTGCCGCTGACGATCGTGTTCGGCTTCGCCGCCGCCCTGCTGGTCTTTCCGGGGCTCGACCCGCTGGAGGCGGCGCTGCTCGCCACTCTGCTGGCGCCGACCGATGCCGCTCTGGGCGCCCCGGTCGTCACCAGCAAGACGGTGCCGCCGGCGATCCGCGAGGCGCTGAACCTGGAGAGCGGGCTGAACGACGGCATCTGCGTGCCGGTCGTCGTCATCCTGCTGGACTTCGCCGTCGGCCGCGAGATCGCGGGCAGCACCCTGCGTCACATCCTGGCCGTGGCGGCCGAGGAGATCGGCATTGGCCTGCTGGCCGGCGTTGTGCTGACGGTCCTGGCCGTCGTCCTGCTGCGCCTCGCGGCGCGGCTTGGCTGGACGGGCGCGCACTGGCGCCACATCCCGGTGGTCGCGCTGGCGGCGCTGTGCTTCACCGCGGCGCAGGCGCTGGGCGGCAGCGGCTTCATCGCCTGCTTCACCGGCGGCCTGCTGTTCGGTTCCCTGCGGCAGGACCAGGAGGACGATCTGCTGGCCGGCGCCGCCAGCACCGGCGAGGTCCTGGCCCTGCTCACCTGGATCGTGTTCGGGGGCCCGGTGCTGGGCCGGCTGCTGCCGCTGTTCACCTGGCAGACGTTGCTGTATGCCGCCCTGAGCCTGACCGTCATCCGCATGCTGCCGGTGTTCCTGTCACTGCGCGGCACGCCGATCGGCCGGCCCGAGCGGCTGTTCGTCGGCTGGTTCGGCCCGCGCGGGCTGGCCAGCATCGTCTTTGCCGTCATCGTCTTCGACGCCGGACTGCCCGGAAAAGAAACGGTCGCCGCGACCGCGGCCTGCACCGTCCTGCTCAGCGTCATCGCGCACGGCATGACCGCCAACCCGCTGGTGCGGATGATGGGACAGCGCGCCTGAACGGCACGGCGGCCGGCGCGGGGGGAAGTGCATAGCGTTTCGTCGGCAATCGGCTATTGTTTCGCCTCGATGACCGACGTCCGGCAGCGCTGGAGTCTGTTCCAGCGTGACCGGCATGACCTGGACACATCCGTTGACACGTTCCAGACCAACGCAACCCGATCCGGCTGCCTGCGGGAACCGCGCCACGGTTTCGCTTTGCGTCACGACGCTGGCGCCACGATGGTGGAAACAGAGCAGTGGCGGTTCTCTCCCCGTGATCGCCGGGCATGTCCCGGCCATCCGCGCTTCGGCGGTGGGGGATCGACGGCCGGGAGACGTCCGGCCATGAGGACAGGGAGACGACCCCGTCCCGTCCGGATACTGGCCGCCTGCCTGATGCTGCACGCCGGCTGGATCAGCGCCCCCCACGCGCAGCCTGGGCCACAGGCCGTCGGGCCACAGGCCGTCGCCCAGCCGGCCGATACGGCGACCGCCTTCAACACCGAGCAGCTCGACGCCCTGCTGGCGCCGATCGCGCTGTATCCCGACCCGCTGTTGACGCAGGTGCTGATGGCCTCGACCTACCCGCTCCAGGTCGTCGAGGCGGCGCGCTGGGTGGAGGACCCGGCGCACAAGGGCCTGAGTGGCGATGCCCTGACCAAGGCACTGGCGGCGCAGCCCTGGGACCCGAGCGTGAAGTCGCTGGTGCCGTTCCCGTCGGTGCTGGCGATGATGAACGGCCAGCTGGACTGGATGCAGCAGCTTGGCTACGCGTTCGCCGATCAGCAGGCGGATGTGCTGGATGCGGTACAGCGCCTGCGCCGGCAGGCTCAGGCGCATGGCAGCCTGCAGTCCTCGCCGCAGCAGGTCGTTCGCACCGAAGAAAAGACCATCATTATCGAGCCGGCACAGCCGAACGTGGTGTATGTGCCCAGCTACAACCCGACCGTCGTCTATGGCGCGTGGCCGTATCCGTCGTATCCGCCGGTGTACCTGCCGCTACCGCCGGGTTACGTCTTCGGCACCGCCCTGGTCAGCGGACTGGCGTTCGGCGCGGGCGTTGCGATCACCGCCAGCCTGTGGAACTGGGCCAGGCCGTCCTGGGGCTACGGCAACGTCAATGTCAATGTCAACGTGAACCGCTACAACAACATCAACGTCAATCGCCACCAGATCAATTCCAACGTCTGGCAGGCCAATCGTCCCGGTGGGCGTCCGGCGGGGCTGGCGCGTCCGCCGGCCGGGCCGGTCGGGCGGCCGGCACGCCCCGCCGGCCTGCCGGCGAACGCGGTTGGCCGCCCGCAGGTCTCGGTGCCGCGCAATGCCGTTTCGCCACCCGCCCGCTCGGCCGGCGCCGTGCGCACGCCCGCGGCCGGGGCGTCCCGCCCACAAGCGGCCGGGGCGTCCCGCCCACAAGCGGCCGGAGCGGCGGGACAGAACAGGGCGGCAAACCGGCCGGCCGCCGGCCAGGGCGGGCCTGGCGCCAACCGGCCCGCCGCGTCCGCCCGGCAGCCCGCGCCGCAGGTCGCCGCCAACAGGCCGGCCTCGCGGCAAGGCGCGTTTTCCGGCATCAACGAGGGGCGGCAGGCCGGCCAGTTCGGGCAACGCGGCGCCCAGAGCCGCTCCGCCGGCCAGTTCCAGCGGCCCGCCGGCGGCGGGCCCAGGGCTGGTGGCGGCAATGCCGGTGGCGGCCATGCCGGTGGCCGCGGTTTCGGTCGGCGATAGGGGAGGGGCCGTGAAGATCCTGCCACGCAACCTGCTGCTGCCTGCCGTCCTCGCCGCATGGACGGCGCTGGCCGCGGCATCCGGCCTGTGCGCCAGGCCCGCGCCGGCGGAACGCAGCTTTGCCTCGCCGCAGGAGGCGGCCGCCGCCCTGGCCGCCGCCACGCGGACGCACGATGCCGCGGCACTGCGTGCCATCTTCGGACCGGGCAACGACGCGCTGCTGTCCTCCGGCGACCGCTATGCGGACCAGGAGCAGGAACGCCGCTTCGCCGACGCCTACGCCGCCGCGCACACGCTGTCGCCGCAGGGCGCCGGCCGCATGCAGCTGATCGTCGGCGAGAACCACTGGCCCCTGCCCATCCCGATCGTCGAGCGCAACGGGCGCTGGATGTTCGACACCCAGGCGGGCGCCGACGAGATCGTCGATCGGCGCATCGGCCACAACGAACTGGCCGCGATCCGCACCTGCCTGACCTATGTGGATGCGCAGCACGACTACTTCGAGCGCATGCGGCAGAAAACCGGCACCGGCGTGTATGCCGAGCGGCTGGTAAGCACGCCCGGCCGGCAGGACGGGCTGTACTGGCCGGAGGAGGCCGGGACGCCGGAAAGCCCGCTGGGTCCGCTGGTCGAGACGGCGCAGGCGGAAGGCTATCCGGGCGTGACGGCCGGCGGCCGGCGGGTCCCCTATCAGGGATATTACTTCCGCGTCCTGTCCGCGCAGGGACCGGACGCGCCGGGGGGCGCGAAGGACTACATCCAGGCCGGGCGGATGACCGGCGGCTTCGCCATGATCGCATGGCCGGCCAGTTACGGCGCCTCCGGCATCATGACGTTCCTGGTCAACCAGGACGGCACGGTATTCCAGAAGGACCTCGGTCCTGACACCGACCGGATCGTCCCGCGCATCCAGCGTTTCGATCCTGACGTGAGCTGGGCGGTGGTCGAAGTGAAAGACCAGTAGCCAGAGAGCTGTCCCGCCGCGTTCGGACGGCTCCCGCAGAATCCAAGCGGCAAGTCCCGTAGCGGGATCAGGTCGCCGTTCCGGAGAGATTCCATTCGCAACATTACATTGTATGTTCGGCGCCATGCGAGGGATCGTGATGCGCGTTGACCTGCGTCATTGCTGCCTTGCGCCGTTGCGCTAGCTTGTTTCCAGGCCGATCCGAGGCGGCTTGAGGGCGCAGGAGACGCATCATGTTTCTTATCGTGGCATTCATTATGGCGTTGGGCGGCGGCGTGATGGCGTATCATGCAACGAGTCAACGGACGCCGACACCGCCGCCGCCCGTGCCGGCGCAATCGGTTCCTGATCAGGGCGCGCCGCCACACCAGCCGCAACAACATCAGGAATGACGGAAAGGGACGTCCCACCGTGCCCAGTCGTGGTGTCCGGCGCACCGGCCCCGTCCCGTTCATGGTGGGCGAAGGCCCCATTGGCGTTAAAATTGGCGGGTTGGCGGCACGGCCGTTGCAAACCCGTCATGGTGGCGCAGGCCCACCATCCACGCCCTTGGCTGATCTCAGCACCGTCAGGCGTGGATGGCGGCCCTGCGGCCGCCATGACGGGAAGAAACAGCGTGCCTCGCTCCACACTATAACAACGCCAAAGGGGGCGAAGGCCCGCCATGATGGTTGAGGCGTCCGCGCGGCAAATGGAGCGGTAGTCTGCATCAGGCCCCAAGTCAGCGCTTGTGCGGCCGCTGCCCGATCCGGCAGCAGCCGATCCGGGCTGGCCGAGCGACACGTCGCGCGTGCCGCCCGTTCGTTGCGGCCTAGAACCAGCTCTTCGGTGCGGGCTCGATCGATACCGCCAGCATCTGGCTGACCACGGCGGTGACCGTGTCACCGACCTTCAGTTGCGGCAGCATCGCGATGCGTGCCGGATCGGTGACATCGACGGTATATACGCCGCCGCCGGATGGATCGACCAGGTCGATGCTGTGCGCCGCCAGGTCGATCCCGACCACGGTGCCGCTGACCCTGGCCACCCGCAGGCCAATGCCGCCGGGCGCGTGGACGGGCCGGGCAATGGCCTGGGCAATTTCATCCTCGCCGGGCGCCGGCACACCCATGCCGCCTCTTGGCGGGCTGACCATGAAGGCGACCGAGCGGTAGTAGTTCGCATTCACCTTGTCGCCGACGTCGAGCATGTTCAGTCTGACGGCCGGGCCGGCGGTTACGGTCAGGGAACGGCCTGATCGGCTCTGCAGCGTCACCTGCCGGGTGGCGGGATCGATGGCAGTGATCCTCGCGTGGATCTTGGCCATCTCGGATTGCGGCACCACGTTGCTGTAGGTCGGATTGGCTTGCGCCGCGGCCGGGGTCGGCATGACGGCCGGAAGCAGGCCCGCCATGGCGAGAATGCCAATGGCGACGGCGCTGCGGGATGTCGTGACCTGCATAACTGGCTCCTCACCCAAGGTTTACCATACGAAGCCAGTTTTGGCAGGGTGTGCTCGCTACGCTATGCGGAAACCGCAAGCCGTTCGCGCGCCGGACTGACAGGCGCGCCAACCGCAGGCGTTGCGGGCCATTCTCACGCGGCGCCCGGACGGCACCGCGACATTTGCGTTTGCCGCAGTCAGCATCGGAAATTGTCCGGTTCTGCATAGTCCGGCACCCGACCTGCGGGTGTAGCAAGAGACTGGCAAACGCCCGCTATGGCACGTTCGCACAACCGCAATGACCCAGGAGCGCCGCGAGGAGTGACGGATGCCGGGCAGTGGCTCGTCGATATTCACCGACGCCGACGATTATCAGGCGCACCTGGCACTGCCGGTGGACCTGTTGGCGGTCCAGCCCGGCCGTTTCCGCGCGAATCTGACCTGGGTGGGGCTGCCCCAGTTGCAGTTGCTGCATGCGCGGGAGACGCTGTCGCGCGTTGCCTATGTCTCGTTGCCGTCGGATCAAATCATTGTGACATTTCCTACGGACCAACCCTCGCGCCTGATCTGCGACGGCGTCTCCCTGCGATGGGGCGACCTCATGTTCCATAGCCCGGGGGAACGCTTTCATCAGCGGATCACCGCGCCCTGTTCATGGGGCGCGATTGCGCTCGCGCTGCCCACGTTGACGGCCTACAGCCGGATTCTCAACGGCTGGGACCTTGCGATCCCGCCTCGCGGCCGGATGCTGCGCCTGCCCCTGGGCCACCGGCGGCAGTTCCTGCAGTTGCACGCACGGGCCGCGCGGGTCGCCGAACGCTACCTGAACCGCCTGTCCCATCCGGAGGTCGCGCGATCGCTCGAGCAGGACCTGATCGTTACGCTTGTGGCCTGCCTGATCGGCGCCGAGCCGCGCGGCGCTTCGGCCGCCGGCAGCCACCGCGCCACCATGCTGGTCCGGTTCCAGGAGGTGCTGGCGGCCTGTCCCAATACCGTGCCACAGGTCGCCGAGGTTTGCCGGATCATGCGCGTGTCGGAGCGCGTGCTGCGTGCCTGGTGCCTGCCGGTGCTGGGGATGACGGCTGCCCAATACCTGTGCCTGCGGCGTCTCAGGCAGGCGCGGCGGGCGCTGCGGCAGGCGGATGCCGCGCCGGAAACCGTGCATGACGTCCTGACCCGCTATGGATTTGCCGATTTCCGCCATTTTGCCGTGGCGTATCGCAGGGCCTTCGGCGAGCAGCCGCCGGATTGCCCGGACAATGGGCAACCAGCGCCCCGGCGCCGAAAATTCCTGCTGATCTGAGGCAAGCCGGGCTGCCCCCGCGCCGAATTGACAAGACACCGGCCGAAATTCCGTCCCCGCAATAGCCGATCGTCGCGCCGGTTGGCAAAAGCGCCGGTCCGGCCGAACCCCCATTCAAAAACCGGCCCGTATTTGCGCGCCGCCGGCAAGTCCGCACCGCACCGCGCAACGTCCCCCTGATCCCCTGTGGCCCTCCACGTCCCTCAGTTCATTTTCTGTGCGAACAAAAATACGCCATCAACCACACCTCTCCGACCGGTGAGGCACCATCCCTGACCGGTGCCGCACCGGCCAGCGCTGTCACAGTCAGTTCCTGATCGGCTCCTGCCGCAGCGTCGCCGACGGTGACTCACCGAACACGCCGCGATAGGCGACAGCAAAGCGGCCAAGCTCCCAAAACCCGAATTTGGTGGCGACGTCGGTGACCGTCATCGCCCCCAGAGATGCCGCGCGAAGCTCCCGGCGGGCCAGATGCAGGCGCCGCAGGCACAGGTAGCGCTTGGGGCCGATCCCCAGCATTTCGTTGCAGATCTGATGCAGGGTCCGCTGGCTCACGCCCAGGGCGGAACAGACCTCCGCCAGGTACAGCGGCCGTTCGCGGGCCGCTTCCTCCAGGGCATGCAACCGCTTGATGATGGCGGTGTGCCGCCGTTGGCTTGCCGTGTCGGCTCGCATGTGTCCGTTGGCGAGGCAGTCGACCATGGCCTCGGTCAGGGCGGCTTCCAGTCCGCACGCCCGGTGCGGATCCTCGATGGCGCCCGGGGCATGTTTCGCCAGGTGCACCGCCGCGGCATGCAAGGATCGCAGGCGCGACATCAAGGCCGGGTCCACCCTGGCGGTCGTGGCCACGCCGACTGGCAGGGCCGCGCCGACGGTCAGCGCCACGCCGTGTTCGACCAGATCGTCATGCGGCAGCGACATGCTGGCGAAGCGGCTCGGGCCGAGCGTGGTATGCCACACCGGGTGTGCCGGGGTGAAAATGCCGACCTCATCCGGCGCGAGTTCGCTCCCCTGGTGCCGGACCGGGCATCCAGGTTCGACCGGAAAGCCGATGGCGACCCGCGGCTGCTCCATCTGGACGCACCAGGAGCGGGCCAGGGTTTCGTCAACCTGTTGCATCCAGAGCCGGCGCAAGTCGATTTTGATGACACTTGCCGAGAAAGATCCGGAGCCGGTCAGAACGATATCGTTATTGACCGGCCACACCGCGGCCCGGAATTCCTCGACATCCGTGCAGTTGTTACCCGAGCTGGAAAGCATGGACGCCCCCAAACCAAGTTAGGCGGCGCAATCAAAGGCGAGGGAACCGATACTCCGTTGACCTCTGTCAAACGAAAATTGAACTCACCGTGAACTGCCAAAGCGAAAGGAAAGCCGCGCCGCGATGAACACGCCGCGGGGTTGCCTGCGGCCTGTGTTGCAATAAGGTGACACCGGCCGGCCACGCGTTCGCCTTGGATACCATGGTATTTGCCGGCGGTGGCTTCGTGTTATCTGTTTCATCCTGGCCAGGTGTGGCGAAAAAGCCAGACCCATGGCCCTAAGCTGCCGCTCGCTAAAGATATGATGGCACCAGTCGCCGTTTTTGATGAACACTCTACTTCCTGGCGATCGGCTTCCACAGGCGGCTCTCTGCGTGATGCCGAGAACGGCGCATCGGAAGGTCCTGTGGGCGCCGCGGATGGTCTTCGCTCCGTGAATTGCTTTCGAACTGGACAGCCGAGTGATGCTTTTTAGTGTAAGGTTAGTGATGCAGTTCGGCCACAGTGTTTCCGAACACAAGCGTATCCGCCGAAATTGCATAGTCCGTGCGCAGCATTCAGCGCATTCCGGTCGCAACGCTACAACAAAGAGGAACTTGCCATGTTGAAAACGTGGAAGCAGGCACGGGTTGGCATTCTTTTGGCCGTAACGACGGCCCTGAGCCTCCCGATCGCCGCCCAGGCGCAGGATGACCAGGGGCCTTTGGGCTACCCGGTTGTCGGTCCCTATGTAAACGTGATGGGCGGCTTCAACATCAAGGCCAACCCATCTGTCAAGAACCTGAGCACCAGCCTCCGCCCCCTGAGCAGCGGCCTCAGCACGCCCAATCTGAACTTTAGCACCAACATCGGTGGCGCCGGACTCGCCGGCCTGGGCTGGGGCTTCGGCAATGGCCTACGGGCAGAGGTTGAGTTCGATTATCGCGGCAACGGCATCAGCCGGATAAGCGGCCAGCCGCGCGGCTTCGGCGCCAGCACGCGGGCCGGCGGCTCCGAGCAGCTGTGGGGCCCGATGTTCAATGTCCTGTACGACTTCAACGGCCTGTCGCCGTTTGTGGTCCCCTATGTCGGCCTCGGCGCTGGCTACCAGCGGACGCATCTGTCGGACTTCCTTGCCATCGGCAGCAACGGCACGACCCTCGGCTCGAACGACACGCGGGCATCGTTTGCCGCGCAAGGCATTGTAGGTGCGGCCTTCCCCATTCCATCGGTACCTGGCCTGTCTCTGATCGCGGATTACCGGATCCTGGGGCTGACCGGCACCAGGACCTTTAACGCGGCCCTCACCACCCCGACCGCCGGTGGCGGCAGAAGCTTCGTGCCTGGCACGATGCAACTGGGACACGAATACAATAATACGTTCATGTTCGGTGTCCGCTGGAACTTCGGCGTCACGCCGCCGCCGCCGCCGCCAGCCCCTGTCGCGGCCCCGGCTCCGGCGCCGGCCCGGTCGTACCTGGTCTTCTTCGATTGGGACAAGGCGACGCTGACCGATCGAGCCCGGCAGATCGTCAAGGAAGCGGCTGACAACTCCACCCATGTCCAGGTCACCCGGATCGAGGTCAACGGCTACACCGACACGTCCGGCACGGCGAAATACAACATGGGCCTGTCGGTCCGGCGTGCGCAGGCGGTCGCCAACGAACTGGTCCGCGACGGCGTGCCGAAGGACGTGATCAGCATCCAGGGCTTCGGCGAAACCCACCTGCTGGTGCCCACCGGTCCGGGTGTGCGTGAGCCGCAGAACCGGCGCGTGGAGATCATCATCCGCTGACCCCCGCAGGTTCGAGAGAGTGGAGCCAACCGGTGATGCGCCGATGTCCATGAACCTCGAACCTGCCGCGCCGGCTCAGGCCAAACTGAGCCGGCGCAGCCGCATTCCGCTGATCTGGCTGATCCCCATCGTCACGCTGCTGATTGGCGCGTGGCTCGCGTGGGACACGTTCTCCAGGCGCGGGCCGACGATCACGATTACGTTCGACAGTGGCGAAGGCCTGCAGGCGGGACAGTCCCATATCAAGCACAAGGACGTCGTGCTTGGCCTGGTGACGGATGTGCAGCTCAGCCCCGACGGCTCGCACGTCACCGTCACAGCCGAGATGAACCGGCAGGCGATCCCGTTCCTGACCGATCAGACGCGCTTCTGGGTGGTCACGCCACGGCTGTTCGCCGGCCAGATCTCGGGGCTTGATACGCTGATTTCCGGAGCCTACATCGAACTGCTCCCTGGTCCTGAACACGGCCGGCTGGCCACGTCCTTCGCCGGGTTGGAGACGCCGCCGGTGCTGACCAGTAACGAGCCCGGGCGGACATTCCTGCTGCATGCCAGCAAGGTCGGCTCGGTCAGCGTCGGCTCGCCGGTGTTCTTCCGCGACCTGAATGTCGGCACCGTGCTGGGCTGGGATGTCGGCCACATGGTCGAGCAGGTGACGATCCATGCTTTCGTGCGCGCGCCCTATGACAGTTACGTCCATGACGGCTCGCGCTTCTGGAACGCCTCGGGCGTGTCGGTGAAGCTGGGCGCGCAGGGCGTGCAGGTGGAAATGGAATCCGTCAAGGCGCTGCTGCTGGGCGGCGTGGCGTTCGACACGCCGAAGGAGGCGCTGGACACACCGGTCAGCGCGGAGAATCGCCCGTTTCCGCTCTATGCCGATCAGGAGGCGGCGCGCAACGCGTCGTTCCACCGGCAAGTGCCGGTGGTCAGCTACTTCCCCGGATCGGTGGCGGGGCTGACCATAGGCTCGCCGGTGACCTTCCAGGGCCAGCGGCTGGGCCAGGTGACCGGCATCACCATGCAGTACGACCCGGTCGCCGACACTATCCGCATCCCGGTGCACTATGAAATTGAGCCCGAGCGGATCTCGGATGCCGCCACCGCCGCGAAGCGCGGGCCGCTGGAGAACGCCCGCTTCCTGGTTGATCACGGGCTGCGCGCGCAGATCAAGACTTCCAACCTGCTGACAGGCCAGAGCGAGATCGCGCTGGAGTTCTTCCCCGATGCGGCCAAGGCGACGATCGGTACCGAAGGCACCGTCATCGTCTTCCCCGCAGTCCGCGGGACTTTCGCCGACATCAGCCAGTCGGCGAGCGAAGTGCTGTCGCAGATCAACCAGATGCCGTTCCGCCAGATCGGCGACAACCTGAACAACCTGCTGGCCGGCGCCAATTCGATGACCAGCAGCCCGGAAACGAAGCAGACGCTGAAGGCGCTGGCGGTGACGATGACGGAGCTCGAATCCGTAGTGAAGCGGCTCGACACCGGCGTGACTCCGGCCTTGCAGAACCTGCCCGAGATGACCGCCAGCTTGCAGGCGGTCCTGGCGAACACCAACCGGCTGGTGGCATCGGCCAACACCGGCTATGGCGGCGACTCCGCCTTTCACCGTGACGTCAACCGGCTGCTGAACCAGCTGAACGACACGATGCAGTCGCTGCGCTCGCTGGCCGACATGCTCAACCGCCATCCGGAGGCGCTGATCCGCGGCCGGACCAATACAGGATACCAATGATATCTCTGGACCGGCGCGCAATGATCGCGCTGACGACGGCGGGGGCCGCGCTGGCCGCCTGCTCGTCGCCCAACCCGAGACTCTATACCTTGGCGCCGGCGCCCGGCGTGGTGCAGGGCCGGGGGCCGCATGTCGTGCTGCTGCACCAGGTCGCGATCGCCCGCTACCTGGAACGGCCCGAGATCGTGCGGTCGTCGGAGCACTACCGGCTGGACGTCATGGCCAACGACACCTGGGGCGAGCCCCTGTCCGCCATGATCGGCCGCGTGCTGGCCGAGAATCTGTCACAGCGCCTGCCCGGCACCACCTTCGTGACGTCCGACAGCGCCATCTCGGCCAAGGAAAACGCCGCGGTCGGCGTGAACATCCTGCGCATGGACCTGGACGCCACCCGCACCCTGATCCTGGCCGCGCAGGCCTCGGTGACGTTCATCGAGCCCGAGCGCCCCGGCCTCATGCGCAGCCTGCGCACCACGGTGCCGGTGCCGTCCGGTCGCATCGCCGAGGAGGTGCGGGCCATGAGCATCGCCCTGGGCCGCCTGGCCGACGAGATCGCCGTGATGCTGCACGAGCCGCCGCGCCCGCCGCCGCCGCGCCCGGCGCATCGGGCGCGGCACCGGCACTGACGCCGCCATGGCCACCGCGCCAACCATCCTGGCCAGCCTGTTCGAGACGACACCGATCGAGCAGGCGGTCACGCAGCCGCGGCTGCGCGCCTGCATCGACTGCGGCCAGTTCCAGGTCCTCCCGGCGATGGAGCCCGGCACGGTGGCGCGCTGCAACCGCTGCAATGCCGGGCTGCGCCGCGTCCGGCATGACCCGCTGGGGCGTGGTCTGGCGCTGAACCTGGCGGCGCTGGCGCTGCTGGTCATCGCCTGCACCGCGACCCTGCTGACAGTCAGCACCTTCGGGATGTACCGCTCGGCCACCGTGCTGTCGGGCCCGCTGGGATTTGGCCATCATAATGTCTGGGCACTGGCCGCGGTGGTGGCGTTCATGTCGGCGCTGGCGCCGCTGCTGCGGCTGGGGCTGGTCACCTACGTGCTGCTCGGCCTGCGGATGCCGCAGCCGCCGCGGCACCTGCGCGACGCCTTCCGCATCGCCGAGAAGATCCGCCCCTGGGCGATGGTCGACGTCTATCTGCTGGGCGTGTTCGTCGCCTTCACCGAACTGCCGGACACGGTGCATGTCAACGTCGGCATTGGCGTCTATGCGCTGGTCTTGCTGATGCTGACCATCGTCGCCGCCGACTCCGTGCTGGACCGCCAGGCGGTGTGGGAGGCGATGGAGCGGCGCGGCCTGACCGACCTGCCGTCCGGGCGCGCGGTTCTGGCGGCGGTCACGCCACCGGCGGGGGCGCTGACCTGCGAGACCTGCCGGCTGGTCTGCCGCCCCGCGGCCACGGGCGAGACGCACTGCCCGCGCTGCGGCTCCCGTGTCGAGGCGCGGAAGCCGGACAGCATCACCCGGACCTGGGCGCTGGTCGTGACCTCGGCGATCCTGTATGTTCCCGCCAACCTCCTGCCGGTGCTGGCCTTCGTGGAGTTCGGCTCCGGCGCGCCGCACACCATCATCGGCGGGGCGGAGGAACTGCTGGCCGGCGGCATGTGGCCGCTGGCGCTGCTGGTGTTCCTGGCCAGCATCGGCGTGCCGTGCCTGAAGCTGATCAGCCTGGTGCTGCTGCTGGTGACGACGCAGCTTGGGTCGTCGTGGCAGTTGCGCCAGCGGACGCTCCTGTATCGATTTGTCAGCACCATCGGCCGCTGGTCGATGATCGACATTTTCATGGAGTCCGTGCTGATCGCGCTGGTGCAGTTCGGCTCGGTGGTGACAATTGATCCCGGGCGCGGGGCCGTGGCCTTCGCCGGCGTGGTGATCCTGACGATGTTCGCGGCCGAGGCTTTCGATCCACGGCTGATGTGGGATGCGGCGGCGCGCCGCCAGGGCCAGGCGGCATTGGAGTGATGCAGTGGACAATCGGCTTCCCGGCAGCGGTGCGGATCCTCGCCCAGTGGTGGCGCCGATAGCGCGGCAGGCCGGGGCTGCCGCTCCGGACGGGGCCGGCATGGTGACGCTGATCGAGCGCAGCATCGTGCTGCTGCTGGTCGTTGGCCTGCTGGTTGGCGTGGCGGCGGTGCTGCGTCCGTTCACCACCGCGATCCTGTTCGGCACCACGCTGGCGATCGCCGCCTGGCGGCTGCGGCAGGCGCTCATTGCACGGGGGCTGCCGCGCGGGCTGGCGGCGGCGATCCTGCTGCTGCTGGCGCTGCTGGTCGTGGCCCTGCCTGTGCTTGCCGTGGCGCCGGCCATGACCAGCCAACTCGGAAGCGGCATCCAGCGCGTGCAGGCCTATTTCGCCACCGCGCCGGAACGACCCGCGTGGTTCGCCGGCGTGCCGCTGCTGGGCGCCAGGCTGGCACGGGTCTGGGACGAGGTGGCCCGGGCCGGGGGGAACCTGCACGCCATGCTGGAGCCCTATTCCGGGACGCTGCAGCAGACCTTGCTGACGGCGGCGCAGGCGCTGGCCGACAGTGTGCTGCAGGTGGTGCTGTCCCTGGTGGTGGCGACCATGCTGTGGACGACGGGCGATCGGCTGGCCGAGGAACTGCGCGACATCTTCCGCCGCCTCGGCGGCGTGACCGCGGAAGCGACGCTGGATGCCGTCGCCGGCGCGGTGCGCGGCGTCGCGCTGGGCGTGATCGGGACGGCGATGATCCAGGCGGCGTTGCTGGCGTTCGGACTGGCCGTCGCCGGCGTGCCGGGGGCGGCGACACTCGGCTTCGTTGGCCTGCTGCTGGCGATCAGCCAGGTTGGCGGGCCGCTGCTGATCCTGATCTGGGGCGGGGCGGCGTGGTGGCTGTTCGGCCAGGATCATGGCGGCTGGGGCGTGTTCATGATCGCCTGGGGCGTCCTGGTCAGCACGATCGACAATTTCCTCAAGCCGTGGCTGATTGGCCTGGGCGTTCACATGCCGATGTCGCTGACCATCCTGGGCGTGTTCGGCGGCTTCGTCGCCTTCGGCTTCCTGGGCCTGTTCATCGGGCCGGCCCTGCTTGCCGCCGCCCTGATCCTGCTGCGCTCGTGGCGGGCCAACGCGCCGCTGGCGGTGTGACGGTTCCTTCCCCCGCTCTGTCATGGCCCGGCTTGTCCGCATCGGCGCCAACTTAGGCGACCGGCGGCACGGCCGTTGCTACTCCGTCATGGTGGGCGAAGGCCCACCATCCACGCCTTCTGCCGATATCAGCACCGCGAGACGTGGATGGCGGCCCTGCGGCCGCCATGACGACGGGGCGGTGCACCACGTCCGGCCGCCTAAGTTAGCGGCGATGCGGCTTGTCCGGGCGATGACGGTGAGGGCAAATGTCTGAGCTCCCCTACCCCAGGTCCGCCACCTCGAACGGCTGCGCCAGCTCGATCGCCCGCGCCGCCCGCAGCACCAGGTCGTCGCGGAACTGCGCCGCGGCGATCTGCACCGCGTTCGGCAGCCCGTCCGCCCGCCGGCCCATCGGCACGGTGATCGCCGGCTGACGCGACAGGTTGAAGGTGAATGTCCACGGCGCCCAGGCGGTGGTCAATGCCCGCACTGGGTCCTGCGTCGGCGCGTCCGCCAGCGGCGGCCCGGCCGGCACGGTCGGGCAGAGCACCAGGTCGAAGCGCTGGTGCAGCCGCGCCATCACGTGGCCGGTGGTGGCGCGCAGCGCCTCGGCGTCCATGAACTCCACCGCCGACATGCCGCCCATCGCGGCGGCGACCTCGCGGATGCCGGGATCGAGCAGGCTGGCGAGTTGCGACGGCAGCCCCGCCACCACCCGCGCCAGCGCCGCGGCCCAGGCCCGGGTGAAGGCCAGGCTGGTGTCCGGCAGATCCGCCTCGGCTGCCTCCACGTCGGCACCGGCGTCGGCCAGCAACTGCGCCGCCCGCTCCACCGCGGCGATGCCGTCGGCGTCGACCGGGGCGTCGAAGCCGGGCTTCGACAGCACGCCGACGGACAGGCCCGCGACGCCCGCGTCGATCCCGTCGAGCCAGTCGCAGGGCTCGTCCGGCAGGCAGAACGGGTCGCGCAGGTCATAGCGCGCCATGGCCGACAGCATCAGCGCCGCGTCGCGCACCGTGCGGGTCATCGGCCCGGCGCAGGAGACGGACGCGAAGGCGCTGGCCGGCCATTGCGGGATACGTCCGTATGTCGGCTTCAGTCCCACCAGCCCGCACCACGCCGCCGGGATGCGTACCGAGCCGCCGGCGTCGGTGCCGATGTGCAGCGGTCCGAATCCCGCCGCTGCGGCCGCGCCGGCGCCGGAGGACGAGCCGCCGGTGGTGTGGGCCGGGTTCCACGGATTGCGGGTGATGCCGTGCAGCGGGCAGTCGCCGGGTGACTTCCAGCCGAACTCGGTGGTCGTGGTCTTGCCCAGGATCACCGCCCCCGCCGCCTTCAGCCCCGCCACCATCGGCGCATCGTCCGCCGCCGGCTCGGGCGAGGTGGTGCGGCTGCCGCGCCGCGTGGGGAAGCCGGCGAGGTCCACCAGGTCCTTCACCGTGCACGGCACACCGTCCAGGATGCCGATGGGCCGCCCTGCCCGCCAGCGCGCGGCGCTTTCCCCCGCCGCCTGCAGCGCGCCCGGGTTCATCACGGCGAAGGCGTTCAGCTGCGGGTTGAGCCGCGCCACCCGCTCGGTGACCGCCTGCAGCACGTCGACCGGCGTCAGGCGCCGGCGGGCAAAGGCGGCGAGCATGTCTTCGGCGCTGAAAAGGGCGGGGTCGGTGTCAGGCATGGGCAGAGGTTTTCCAATCCGTCGAATCGGATGCAGCATGGCGCCCACAGCGCAGGGAGGGAACCCCCAATGAGCAATACCCCGCAGGAACCCTGGCAGTGGCCCGAGGTGGAATGGCGCCGGATCGTCGGCCGGGCGCGCGCCGGGCGCAGCCTGAAGCCGGCGGCGTGGCCCAACGGCGCCCGCTGCGCCGTGGCGATCAGCTTCGACGCCGATCATGAGACGATACCATTACGTGATAATGACCAAAGCCCGATGCGGATCAGCCAGGGCCAGTACGGCGCCCGGCAGGCCACGCCACGCATCCGCCGCCTGCTGGAACGCGAGTCGATCCCGGCCAGCTTCTTCTATCCGGCCGTCTCTGCCCTGCTGCATCCCGGCGAGGTCCGCGCGCTGGCCGCCGACGGCCACGAGATCGGCATCCACTCCTGGATCCACGAGGTCAACACCAGCCTGCCGCGCGAGGCGGAACGCGAGCTGACGCTGCGGGCGCGCGACACGCTGGCGCGGATCAGCGGCACCGAGCCGGTGGGGATGCGCACGGCGAGTTGGGATTTCTCGGTCAACACGCTGGACATCATCCGCGAAATGAAACTGCTGTACGACAGCAGCCTGATGGCCGACGATGATCCATACGAGCTGGAAGACCAGGGCGAGCCCACCGGCATCGTCGAACTGCCGCCGGAATGGATTCGTGATGATGCAGTGTATTTCAATATGCTTCGCTTTTCCGGCCTGCGCCCCTACACCCCGCCCTCGGCAGTCGAGGAGATCTTTACTGCTGAATTCGACGGCGCCTGGGAGGAGGGCGGGCTGTTCCTGCTGACCATGCATCCGCACATCATCGGCCACCGTTCCCGCCTGCCGCTGCTCGATCGGCTGATCGGCCGCATGAAGGCAAAGGGCGGCTGCTGGTTCGCCACCCACGCGCAGGTGGCGGAATGGTGCAAGGCCAACCGCCCGGACGGCTGACCGGCCGCTTCGGGCGGTCCTGGCCGCGGCGCCGGTGATACGGCCGGCGCGACCGGTTCACGGGGATTTGCGATGACAGGGCGGGCAAGCGCCTGCGCGCGAGCGGCCGCGCGGCTGTGGCGGAATCGCTACTGACACGATACGTGACGGTGCCGGCCGGCGATTCGTTTTAGAATCCGGAGTATCAACGTTCTGCAAAATTATATCGGGAAATTATCAAAGATGTGATCGCGATTTTGTGAGATCCCTATTGCCGACTAACGAAAACGTGAGTTAAAAACTTCGTGTTTCCTCCCTGAACCTTGCCGCGGGAGGTTGGCTCCCGCGGCGCCTTTTTCGGAAGGCGGCTCCTTCAGCGGAGGATCATGCCAGGATCGGATGGTTTCCATGCACGACGACCGCATTCAATACGTTGACGGCTCCAGCATGATCGTCGCGTCCTGGCAGCCCGTTTCCATCGACTCGGCGTCGCCGTACCTCAAGGCCATCGCGCTGGTGGTGCTGCTGCTGGCGACCTGGGCCGGCCTCTGCGCGATTTGATCCGCAACGCCGTTCCCCGACCATTCCGACCCGGATGAGTATCGGAACCCTCCATCGACTCTCGGTCATCGCAACAATTGGAAATCGACATGTCTGCTGGCGACACCCAACATGCCTACCGCGTTCTCTGGGCCCAGGTTGTGATGCAGGCCAAGGCCGATCTGGAGAATGAGCCGATCGGCTCGATCCTGTACAACCAGGCGGCGGCGTTTTTCGTCAGCCGCGGGGACTGGGCGGAGTCGCGGCTGATGATTGCGGATTGCCTGAACATGCACCCCGATGACCTGAGCCGCGTCGGCCAGCAGTGGATCAACGACCGCCGCCGGCGCGAGGGTCTGGAACTGGAGCAGAACGAGGCGCCGAAGAAGTCCGACCCGCTGGTGCTGCCGCGCCTGGTCGCGGTGCCTGGCCCGAGCACCCACGTGCGCCGGGGCCGCACCCGCACACCGCGCGCCGTCAACCCGTTCAACCCGTTTCGCGAGAAGGTCGCCGCCGCCGTCTGATCCCGGCGCTCCTGGTTGCCGCCGCCTGGCCGTTACGCGCCAAGCCAGGGCTGAAGTGGCAGCCAGGGAAGCACCGGCCGTGCCGACTCGCGCCAGGCCATCTGACCCGTTATCTTTGGACCAACGAAGAACACGGGGGAAAGGGCATGGCGCAGGTCCGCGGCGAGCACCATTACGCAGTCGACGTCGAGTGGACCGGCAACCGCGGCACCGGCACGTCCGGTTACCGGGCTTATGGCCGCGACCACAGCATCTCGGCGGGGACCAAGCCCTCCATTCCCGGCTCTGCCGATCCCGTGTTCCGCGGTGACGCGGCGCGGTGGAATCCCGAGGACCTGCTGGTTGCCGCGCTGTCGGCCTGTCATCAGCTTTGGTATCTGCATCTCTGCGCCGACGCCGGCATCGCCGTGCTGGCCTACCGGGATCAAGCGGCTGGCACCATGGCCGAGGATTCCCCCGCCGGCGGTCGTTTCGTAAGCGTGGTGCTGCGCCCGCAGGTGACGGTCCGGGCCGGGGACGATGCCGACTTGGCGCGGCGCCTGCACGACGAGGCGCATGCCAAGTGCTATATCGCCAGCTCCGTCAACTTCGCCGTGACGCACGAGCCGGTCATCCGGCACGCGACGTGACCGTTGCCATGACGACGGAGCAACGACTCAGCGCCTGGTACAGTGTTTCCATGAAACAGAACCTGTTGCGGCCACGCCCATGAGAAGCTGTGTGGGCCCGACTTCTACAGTTCGGTTACGCAACTCGTTGAAACTGCACAGAAAAGCCAGATTTTGAGGCTCTTGTGGTGCCAAAACCGCCGCTGACAGAAAAAGTCCGCGTTATATCAATGGCTTGCTGTAGGCCGACTCTCAGGAAATCCGCTCTTTTGCACCACAAGCGGCCTTAGATCACGATTTATCCCATGTTTCAGTGAGTTGCGTAGCCGAACTGTAGAAGTTGGGTGTGGGTTCAGAGGGCGGCAGCCAACCCCACCTTGCATTGTGTGACATGAATCTTTAAGATGCGCACGTTAAGCAGGGGTGTGGCATGGCCGTAGCACAACGGTCTGGCAAGCGGGCGACGACAGGGAACACCGTCTCACGTCAGCGCCGGTCCAGACAGGTTTCTGCGCCGTCCGGTGCCAAACTCGCGCACGTAGTCACCTTCGAGAGTGCCAAAGAGGCAGGACTCCTGGAGGGGGAACGCACTGTGCACGTCAGCTTCAGGGCTCCTCCCGCCCTGGTCGAGGCGGCTATGAAAGAGAGCGGTGTAACATCGCCTTCCGAACTCGGGATTCTCGCACTTGCCGCGCTGGCGCAACCGGATCCGGTTGCAGAGTTCATGCGCAAGAACAGAGGGCGCCTGGGCAAAGGCCACAAGCTTGACTATTGACCTCCAGAAGATCATCCGGTCGCGGAAGCTGGAGAAACATCAGGCACAACTGACCGCCCGCGCCGACATCGATTTGATCTGCGCCAGCGATATCGCCGGGAAGGGGCGGCAGGTCTTTGTGCCCGACACGAACATTTACATCATGGACGCCGCTGGCATCCTGTCCCACGCGGCAGAGAACATTGTCGGCCAAGGATTGATGTTACACTGTTCGGTCTGCCTTGCAGAAGTCAGTGCGGGCATCGGCAAGTACGCTCCCAAGGCGCCAGACTGGCGGGCAGTAGCTGGTCACTATGCCGAAATGTTCGCCTCCATCCCTGCCAATCGGTTGCTCGTTCCTGATGCCCAAACCTGGGCGGACGCAGGGATGGTGGCAGGCATTCTCGCTCGAACGCAGGGCTTTCATAAGAAGCAGTCGAAGGAGCTTCTCAACGACGCCGTGATCTACCTCTGCGCGGCAAAGAACGGATTGCCTGTGCTAACCGACAACAAAACCAATTTCGATCTGCTCCAGCAGCTTGCACCGGGTGGAAACTTTATCTTTGTCTGACAGAAGCCCCATCTTCCGGTGGGCCTGCCTGAAGCTACAGCACACCGCAGGACGGCTGGGACTCCGCTTGCAGGCATACAGCGGCGGCATCGCTCTGTTCGGGCTGCGGCCGGAGCGCTCGTCCAGACCACATGACGGTGCTGCCAGGGGCATGCGTCCCTGTCATGGCCGGTGCTTGCTGCGGCCGACGATGGTTCACCACAGAGCCACAGAGCCACAGAGATCAGGATCGCCGCGTTGCCGACGGCCTTGTTGCGATCTCGGTGTCCCTGTGTCTCTGTGGTGACATCAGCGGAATCTCCGCCAGCAAGACATCGCCGATGGTCGCACGATATGTTCGGTTCCACGGAAACGCTGTACCAGGATCTGACGCAGAATAACCGCTCCAATTGCCGCACGGACGCTCCAACCGTCATGGCCGGTATCCAGGGCAAGCCCGGGTAGCCGCCATGACGCGGAAGGGCCGGTGCGCCGGCTTTGGCGGATCGGTTATTTCGCCTCAAGCCTTACCGCACGTACTTGTAGTCGAAGCCATCTTCCATCGCCTCCACCCGCCCCACCGTCGGGTGCGGGAAATGGATCGGAAAGACGAACGTTCCGGTTCCAGCAATATCGCCCAGGAACCGCCGCCGCGACATGATCCCTTCCTCGGGATCCCAGTCGAAGACCGTTGACCACTCGGGCATCCGGCACTGCAAGGCGTGATGCATCAGGTCGCCCGTCACCACCGCACGCTGCCCGCCGGACCTGATGTTGACGCAGCAATGGCACGGCGCGTGCCCCGGCGTCGGCGTCAGCCAGACCGTATCGTCGAGCATATAGTCATCGTCGACCAGCAGCGCCTGCCCAGCCTCGACAATCGGCAGGCAGTTGAAGCGCCAGACGTCGCCCGGGGGATTTTTGCCTTGCTTCGTCGCTTGCTCCCACGCGGCATACTCCCGCTTGTGGAACACGTATTTCGCATTCGGAAATGTCGGCGTCCAGCGTCCGTCGCGCAATACCGTGTTCCAGCCGCAATGATCGATGTGGAGATGCGTGCAGAACACATAGTCGATCGCGTCGAACGACAGGCCGGCCGCCCTGAACTCGTCCAGCCAGCGCTGCTTCGGGAAATCCATCGGCGGCGGAAAGCCCTTGTCCTCGCCGGTGCAGGTATCCACCAGGATCGTGTGGTGCGGCGTGCGCACCACGAAGGTCTGGTAGGTGATGACCATCTTCCCTGTCGCCGGATCGAAGATCTCCGGGTCCAGCGTCGCCAGGTGCTTCCGGGCCAGATCCTCCTGGTAGGCCGGGAACATGTCGGCGGGCTTCCGCCATGGGCCATCCCGCTCGATGATGCTGGCGATGGTGACGTCGCCGATGCGCAATTGCCGCATTGTTCCGCTCCCGTCAGAGATCCAGGCGATAGAACCGCGCCGCCGAGCCGCTGAACAGATCGGCTTTTTCCGCCGCGCTCGCATCCTTAGCCAATATTTTGCAGGCGTTCCAGAACACCTGATAGCCATAGGAGCCCTTATCCACCGGGAAATTGCTCTCGAACATGCAGCGCGACGCGCCGAACGCCTCGATGCAGGTCTCGACATAGGGTTTCCAGGCCGCGGCGAGTTCCTCGGACGACGGCGGGTCCGCCTTGGTGTGAAAATCCCACCCGTTGAGCCGCATCGCCATGCCGCCCAGCTTGACCACCACGTTCGGGCATTCCGCCAGCGCACGGATCAACTTCGACCATTCCTCGAACACCGCCTGCCGCAGCCCGGCGTAGGAGCCGATGCCCAGCGGCCCGCCGATATGGTTCAGGCAGATCATGGTGCCGGGAAACACCCGCGCCAGGTCGACGACGTCGCCGATCTGAGGATGATACAGCCACGCATCGAACGACAGGTTCAGCGGCGCCAGGCACGCGAAGCCCTGGCGGAACGCCGGGTCGTACATCAACCCGACCGGCGGGTTGTACGCCGGGTTCATCAGCGTCGGGTCGGGATCATAGGCGGTGATGTGGCGGATGCCGCGGAACCGCCCGCCGCCAGCACGGATATGCGCCTCCAGCACGTCGCGCGACCGCTCGCCGTTGCGCAGGTCAACGTGCCCGACGATGCCGGCGCAGATCTTCGCCGGGCCGTAGTTGCCCGAGGCGCTCATGGCCGCCACGCCGTTGACGAACTCGGTCTCGCCGACCGGGCGGAACGCTTCCGGACCGGAGGCACGGTGCATCGCGCGGCACTGCACGAACACGGTGGCGACGATGTTGTGACCGCTGTTGGTGTCGGCCAGCAGGTCGTCCAGCATGTAGCGCCAGCCCGGCCGCTCCCACAGATGGTGGTGCGGATCGACGATCGGCAGGTCGGGCTCCAGGATCGTCTCGGTCCGCCGCGCCAGCCAGTCGTCGCGGACGGGCAGGTAGGTACTTGGAGCGGGAGGCTGGCTCATGGTGTTTCCTCGCCTGTTTTGCGGCATTGTTTCCCGCCCTGCGCCTGATGCCAAGAGCCGCGGCCGATTGCAGGATCGGCGGCAAGCCCTACTACCCAGTAGGCGGAGGCGCCCGGGTCTGCTAGGGACAGGGCATGCATACACACCCCGCATCCACACTGACCTTTCCGTTCGCGGCCCCGCCCGCGCCCGGGGAGATGATCGAAATCGCGCCCGGCCTGCTGTGGCTGCGGCTGCCGCTTCCCTACCGGTTGGATCACGTCAACATCTACCTGCTGCGCAACGAGGGTGGCTGGACCGCGCTGGACACCGGCCTCGGCACCGACGAGAGCAAGCGGATCTGGGAACAGGTGCTGGCCGGCCCGCTGAAAGGCCAGGGGTTGAGGTCGCTGGTCGTCTCGCACTACCACCCCGACCACGTCGGCCTGGCCGGCTGGCTGTGCGAGCGGTTCGGGCTGGAGATGGCGATGCCGCGGCCGGAATACCTGCTCAGCCTGGTGCTGGCGCACGCCCCGGGCGACTATGGCAGCGACGTCTACCGGCCGTTCTACCGCCGCCACGGGCTGGACGCCGACGCGACCGAGATCGTGCTGAGCCGCGGACACGAATACCTGCGCCGCACCACCGGGGTGCCGCCGTCCTATCACCGGATCAAGCACGGCGACACGCTGGCCATCGGCGAGCGCGATTTCCAGGTGCTGACCGGCGGCGGGCACGCGCTGGAACAGGCGATGCTGTACCGGCCGGCGGAGAAGCTGTTCCTGGTGGCCGATCAGGTGATCGCGCGGATCTCGCCCAATGTCAGCGTGCATCCGATGGAGGCGGACCTGGATGCGCTGGGGATCTACCTGGCCTCGCTGCGAGCGATCCGGGCGGCGGTGGCGCCGGACGTGCTGGTGCTGCCCGGCCACGGCCTGCCGTTCCACGGCCTGCACGACCGGATCGAGGAACTGATCGCCCATCACGCCGAACGCTGCCGCCTGATCGCCGAGGCCTGCCGCGACGCGCCGCTGTCGGTGGCGGAGATCGTGCCGCACCTGTTCACCCGCACGCTGGACGCGCACCAGACCGGGTTTGCGTTCGGCGAGGTGCTGGCGCATGTCAACCACATGCTGGGCAAGGGGGAACTGCAGCTGGAGACGGACAAGGATGGGGTGGATCGCTACCGGGCGGGGTGACGACTGTCGTCTGCCGGAGGTCCCTGGAGGAGGCGACGGGTTGGCGACAGGTTTTCATCGCCGCCTGGATGCTGGACCACAAGCCGTGCCGAACCGGATGCAGCCTCTGCCGCCCGCACCCCTATGCGAGTTCTTCCAGCAGAGCCTTGGCGTCCCGTAAATCGGGAGTGTCAAACCCTTCCGTGAACCAGCGATAGATCGGGCTGAGCAGATCGCGAGCCTCCATGCGCTTGCCCTGGTCGCGCCAGAATCGGGCAAGGCCCATGGCTGTGCGCAACTCAAACAACTTCGCGCTCTGGCGGCGTGCAACGACAAGACCTTGCTGAAAACTCGCCTCCGCTTCCGTGCGCTCGCCGATCGCGTACAGAAACTGCCCTCGAAGCCGGTGCATTTCAGCCTCCCACCAACAACCCTGGTTTGGCCGGAGATGACCTTCAGCCTCGACGACAAGCTTCAGCCCATCCTGCGGCAGGCCCGCAACGCCATAAAGCTCCGCGAGATAGACCGACATAATCAGCACCGTCCCTACGTTGCCGGCAGCCCGGGTGGTTGCCAAGCGACTACGAAGCAGGGCTATTCCTTGTTCGATATACCCCGATGCGGCCAGGTATGAGCTGCGGACAGAATTTGTAACTCCCTCCAGGAACGGTAAGTCACGATTGATGGACAGGGCGCTCAGTTCATCGACACGCTCAAGCCACACGGATGCGGTGGAGCGAAGGAGATTGTCGCCAACCCAAGCCATCCTGATGGAGGAAGCCAATGTATCGGGCCGTCCGCTCTGGCGTGCCTCTGAGAGTCCTTGGTCAAGCCGCTTGCGCGCTTGATCCAAATATCCAAGGCACGCCAGCGTCCAGGAGAAATGCAACAACGTCGCACAATGCGGGTCCTCTGCTGACAGGTCGGCCAAGTAGGCACGATCGGCGAGGTTGTAGAGGGACAGCGTGCGTTCGAAATGAGTGCGGGCTTCGACGAATTCGCCTTGGTGGTGATCGATGACCGCAGCGCAGCGGCAACCGAGATACCGCACCCGATTATCGTTCCACATTTCGCCCAGGCTCAGCATTCGCAGGGCGATATCGGATGCGGACTTCAGTTTGCCGATCATGGCTTCGTAGAGATATTGGCCAAACATTACCAAGACGAGTCTGGCCTTGTCGCCAAGTTGATCGCAAAGCAGGCGCGCCCGCGCGTAAGTCTCGCCGACGCCCGAAGCAGTGTAGCCATGACCTGCAATCAGGGCGCGGCCGAGGGCAATCTGCAAATCGAGTTCTTGCTGCTGACGGGCTTCGCTGTCGGAGAGTTTCGGGACCAGGTACAAGCCTTTGCGAAGTTGCGAAATTGCTTCGGCCATGGCCGCACGTGCCATGGCTTGCTGACCAGCCTTCAGCCAATACGCGATCGCCTGTTCCGTGAGACTGGCTGCCGCGCAGTGCTGGGCCAACAGCGCAGGTTGCGACAATACAGTTTCCGGGAAACGGACTTCCAGGCTCGCGACAATGCGAGCATGCAGCCGTTGGCGCCGGCTGCGCAACGAGATGCCATAGGCGGCATCCTGGACCATTGCGTGTTTGAACAAGTAAATCGACTGGGGCGGCGTGCCCCGCACGAAAAGCAGGCCGGCATTCGCCAGCCGATCGAGTGCTGCGCGAAGTTCAGGCTCGGGCAGATCGGTGACTGACGCCAGCAGCGCGAAGCCGAACTCGCGACCGATCGTCGCGCCGGTTTGTGCGACATCCTTGGCAGCAGGTCCCAGCCGATCCAGCCGCGCCAGCAGCGAGGCGTGCAAAGTCGCCGGCACCGCCGGATGTGGCACGGATGTCAGCACCGGGCCATCAGCGCCCGCCTCCAGCACCGCCTTGGTCAATTCCTCAACAAACAGCGGCACCCCGTCGGTGCGCTCGGTGATCTCTGCTATGATCTCGGCTGGCAACGCCGTATTGCCGGCAAGACTGGCCACCATCGCCGTCGTGTCGCGCCGGTCGAGCCGGGCTAGGCTCAGCATCGTCACCTGCGGCTGCTTGGCCCGGGACGGCTGGAACTCCGGCCGGAACAGCGCCAGCAGCAGCACCGGCCAGTTTGCCACCCGCGCGATCAGCCGGTCCAACAGCTCGCGCGAACTCGGGTCGATCCAGTGGAGGTCATCGAACACCATCAGCACCGGGCGCTGTCGCGCCAGAGCCTCAACTTGTCGCAGCAGCGCCTCGAAGATCTTTTCCTTCCGCCGCTGCGGCGTCGGGTCGAGCGGCGGAACAAGATCGGTTGACGGCAACCCGTGCAGTTCGGCAACCAGCGCCACGTCTTCACCCGATGGCTCGGCTTCCGCCAGCAGCGCCTGCAGCCTGGTCAGCCGAACTTCTGGTGCATCGCCGTGGGCGAAGCCTGCCGCGCGCTCCATCTGTGCAATCACCGGATACAGCGCGCTGTCCTGATGGTGCGGTGAGCAGAAATAGCGCAACCGGACATGAGGTTCAGCGGCGATCCGCTCGGCCAGCGCCTCGGCCAGCCGCGACTTCCCGACCCCTGGCTCCGCCGCGATCAGCACCACCTTGCCGGTGCCGCCCTTCGCCTGCGTCCAGCGACGGAGCAACAGGTCCAGTTCCTCCTCGCGCCCGATCAGAGGTGTCTGGCCCGAGCGCAGCGCCTCGAACTGCCCGAGTGTACGGTTCTCGGACACGACCTGCCAGGCCGGCACCGGCTCGGGCAGGCCTTTGAGTTCCACGGCACCGAGTTCCCGGCAGTCGAACAGGCCGCCGATTTGCCGACGGGTGGCGGCGTCGATCACCACCTGCCCTGGCCCGGCGAGTCCTTGCAGGCGGGCTGCCCGGTTCGGCGTCTCGCCGATCGCTGTCTGCTGGCGGGAATCGCCGGAGCCGATCGGCTCGCCAACAACCACCAGTCCTGTTGCGATGCCGATCCGCACCTGCAGCGTCTGACCGGCCAAAGGTGCTTCACTGACCGCGGCGGCGACTGCGAGCCCAGCGCGCACGGCGCGGGCGGCATCGGTCTCATGGGCTTTGGGCCAGCCAAAGTAGATCAGCACGCCGTCGCCGACATAGCGGGCGATGAAGCCGTTGAACTGTTGGATCGTGGCGGCAACGCACGCCTGATAGCTGCGGATGACCTCACGCAGGTCCTCGAGATCGAGCCGAGCGGAAAGTGCGGTGGAGCCGATGAGGTCGCAGAACATCACAGTGAGCGGGCGACGTTCGGCGGTGGTCTCGGACGTCTGGAACTGTCCGGTCGACTCGATCAGCGGGCCAGATAAAACCTGAGTGGGCGCCTCAGCTGGTATTCTCTCAGAGCGCAGCGCGGCGATTGCTTCCAGCAGACGCCGGCGATGGCCGATGGAGGTAACACCGAGCTCTTTGAGGTCGTCGGCGGTCAGCGTGAGCAGCACGTCGGGATCGACGTCATTCTCACGAAATGCCGCCGCATAGCGTTCCATCCCCAGCGCCTGCAGCCAGCCCGCGACGTTCATCGGCGCCTCTTTGTGCAGCCGTACCGCTGACCGAGCATGGGCCGGCCAGTTTCCTTCTGTCCAGAGGAACGGCTGGAACGGTTCGCTGCCGTCAGCAACGACGCTGCCGCAGATGTCCGAGTGGATCGGTTGCCCACGGGCGGCCAAACAGCCGCCCGCCAGCCAGCCAGGACAGGCAGCCTCAGGCCAGCCGGGCGTCGAGCGTGATCTCGGCGTTCAGCACCTTCGACACCGGGCAGTTCTCCTTCGTCGCACGTGCCAGTTCCTGGAATCTACCGCTATCGATCCCCGGCACGTTGGCCTTCAGCACCAGGTGGATGGCGGCGATCCGGAAGCCGCCGGCCTCCTGCCCCATCGTCAGCGTGGCGTCCGCTGTCCGGGCTTTCCGGCGGGTGTCCGGCGCCAGTCAGCTGGAACGCGATGGCCATTCTGAAGCAGCCGGCATGGGCGGCGATCAGTTCCTCGGGATTGGTGCCCTTGGCGTCCCCGAAGCGCATCCTGAAGCTGTACGGCGTGTCCTTCAGCGTGCCGCTCTGCGTGGTCAGGCTGGCGGTGCCCTCCTTGCCGGAGCCGTGCCATTGCGCGGATGCGTGGCGCTTGATCTGAGCCATTGGTTTCCTCCTTTCTGCGTCAGCCGCCCGGTGGGTGGCATTGGCGATATGGCGGTGGCGGCGGGTTCGGGAGAATCACCTTGGGCGATGGCCGACGGGCGTTCTGGACCACGGCAGGTGGCGTGGAAAGCGCGGACGCCGGACCGGATGTTCACATAGACGCTGGCTACCCTTGGTAAGCGTCCATGAGGTAACCGTTTGGGAAGTGACCGATTGGCGGACCACGCATCTTGCTCTTGCACCTGCGCCGTCAGATTGGATATACTGAATGGATATACCAAGAGGCACAAGGTGACACGAACGACGCTGTTCCAGACCAACAAGACACAGGCTGTCAGGCTTCCGAAGGACGTCGCCTTTCCTCCCGGTGTGCGGGAGGTGGCAATCCTGCGCGACGGTCCACGTCGGGTCATTGTCCCTGCTGACGCATCATGGGACGACTTCTTCGACGCTCCCGGCGTTGATCCGGGTGAACGCGCACAGCCGGAACACCAACGTCGTGAGGCGTTCTGATGCTGGCGCATATGCTGGATACCAATCTCTGCATTCGGTTGCTGCGGGACCGGCCTCAGGGCCTGCGCGTCCGGTTCAATGCCGAGGCGGATACGCTCTGCATTTCGACGGTCACTCTTGCGGAACTCGTTCGCGGCGCGGCGAAATCCGCCAGGGCAGCAGAAAACCGCCGACAGGTGGAGGGGCTTGCGGGACGGCTTGCAGTCCTGTCATTCGACGAAGATGCAGCAGCGCATGCCGGTGACATCTATGCCGATCTCGAACGCAAAGGCATGCTCATAGGGCCCTATGACATTCTGATTGCTGGTCATGCTCGCAGTCGCGGCCTTGTCGTCATAACCGGGGACCTCGACCATTTCGGGCGTGTCGATGGTCTTCGATGCGAGGACTGGCTGCCGCCCAACTGATCCCGCGATCGATACCAGCGGCCCTGTCCATTGACTGTTTTCCTTCAATCAGCAACGCGGCGGCACCCTGCCTCTACAGTTGAGTTTCACACTTTTTGCCGCCTCGGTGGGGTCGTTGTCGTCCGGTAAATCCTTGTTTTCACTGAACCGGATTTCGGCGACATGAGCCCAATCGACGCCCAAGGGCAGAAACGCAACTGTAATCCTACTCCGCCGCCAGCGGAACCTCGGCCGCCTCGGCCCGCAGCCACACAGCGGTGTCGTGGAACACCGCGCCGCCGAACGGCGGGCCCGGATCGTCGCTGGTCAAGGCATTGATGCCGATGCCGCCCTCGAAGCACGCGCTCGGCCAGATGCTTTCCGCCACCAGCACGCCGGGCTGCTGGCCGTCGGCGATCCGGGCGTGCAGCACCACCTCGCCGCGCTGGTTCCCCAGGCGGATCTTCGCGCCGTCGGCGATCCCGAGCCGCGCCGCGTCGCCGGGATGCAGCAGCACCGTCGGCCGTCCTTCCCGCTTGCGGCCCGACGTCAATTCGGAAAAGCTGGTGTTGAGGAAGCTGCGCGACGGCGCTGTCACCAAGCGGAACGGCGCCTCCGGCGTGGCGGCGTCGATACTGTCCAGCTGGTCCGGCAGCTTCGGCAATACGCCCTTGCGGTCGCCTAAGCTGGCCCAGTCGGGCGCGAAATGGAAGCGCCGATCCGGGGTGGGGAAGCCGTCGAGGAAATGCGCGGTCTGGAATGGCGGCGTCGCATCCACCCAGCGTTGCCGCAGCACCGTCGCGGCGTCGGGATAGCCCGAGGCCCGCAGGGTCGCGTCGGCGATCTCCATTGCCGTCATGTCGAAGCCGCGATGCTTCGCGCCGAGCCGTTCGGCCAGTCCCTGGATCACCTCGTGGTTCGAGCGGCATGCCCCGGGCGGGTCGATCAGTTTGGCGCCGATTTGCAGGTGGCCGTGGCCGCCGGCCTGGTACAGGTCGTCGTGCTCCATGAACATCGTCGCCGGCAGCACGATGTCGGACCAGCGGGCCGTTTCGGTTAAGAACTGTTCGTGCGTGGCCACGAACAGGTCATCCCGCGCGAAGCCGCGCCGCACGCGGTTGCTGTCGGGGCAGACCTCCAGCGGGTTCTGGTTCTGGATCAGCAGTGCGTGCACCGGCGGGCCGTCGCCAAGCTCGGCGCGGTCGCCGGTCAGCACCGAGCCGATGCGGCTCATGTCCATGCTGCGGATGCGGGTGTCGACGGCGTCGAGGCCCTCGATCAGCGCCTTGTTGAGCTTGTACATCCCGCGGTTCGACCACAGCGCGCCGCCGCCTTCGTGCTGCCAGGCGCCGGTGACCGTCGGCAGGCAGGTGACGGCGTGCATCGCGGCGGCGCCGTTGCGGCTGCGGGCGAAGCCGTAGCCGGCACGGATGTAGCTGCGCTTCGTCCGTCCATACAGCGTGCCGAACGCCTCGATCTGCGCGACCGGGATGCCGGTGATGGCGGCGGCCCAGGCGGGATCGCGGCTGCGCAGATGTTCTTCCAGCGCGTCCGGGCAATCCGCGTAGTCCTGCATATACCGCCGATCGGCGTGGCCGTCGCGGAAGGCGATGTGCATCAGCGCGCAGGCCAGCGCCGCGTCGGTGCCCGGCCGCGGCGCCAGGTGGATGTCGGCGACCGCGGCCGTCGGCGTGCGGTAGGGATCGATCACCGCCAGCTTCGCGCCGCGTTCCTTGCGGGCGCGGGCGACGTGGGTCATCACGTTCACCTGGGTCGAGACCGGGTTGCCGCCCCAGACGACAATCAGGTCGGAGCGTGCCATCTCCCGCGGATCGACCCCGCGGCTGGCGCCGACGCCGGCGATCCAGCCGGCCTCGGGCAGCGCGGTGCAGATCGTCAGCTTCTGCCGCGAGTAGCGCATCACGTTGCGCAGCCGGTTGATGCCGTCGCGCTGCACCAGGCCCATGGTGCCGGCGTAGTAGAACGGCCAGACCGCCTCGGTGCCATGGCGCGCGGCGACGGCAGTGAACTGCTCGGCGATGCGGTCCAGCGCCTCCGGCCAGGAGACGGCGCGGAACTGGCCGCTGCCACGCGGGCCGGTGCGCAGCAGCGGTTGCGTCAGGCGGTCGGGATGGTGGATGCGCTCGGCGTAGCGGGAGACTTTGTTGCAGATGACGCCGGCGGTGTAGCTGTTGTCGGCCCCCCGCACGGCGCCGATGCGCCGGCCGTCGATGACTTCGACGGACAGCGCGCAGGTGGAGGGGCAGTCGTGCGGGCAGACGGAGGAACGAATAGCACGGGTCATGGCGACGAGGGTAACCTGTACTCCGGCTACATGAAACCCTTGAAGTGATCTCCTGGCGTGCAGATAGCGACGGAACAGGCCAGCCGTTCAGTGGATTTCGTAAACCGGTGTCGTGGCTCGCCGGCAGGCATCGGCCTGCAATCCTGCAATCTCGGCGGTTGCCCGATCGATATCGCCCAGGCAATCCAGGGCGTCATCCTGCGACAGGGTTCCGTTCCGGATATCTGCCTGCAGGGACTCCACCAAAGCTTTCAGTGCGTTTATCGCCACGATGGCGACGGCCGGGGGCAGCATGGATGGTTCCGGCCTGTACGGCGCCCAACCGGCTTCGGCAACCCACTGCTCCCAGACCAGTTGATCGGCGCGACTTAACAAGTGCACTCCGGCATCCACCAGCCACTGACCTGAAGCCCCTATGGGCATTCCTGCACTCCAACCATCGTCAACCATAACACGGCATGTTAGTACGATTCATGTAAACAGTGTGTTAGCAGTACAAAGCGCATCGTAGTACTCGACATAGGGCATATCGCCGGAAGCCTCCCACAGCCAGTGTCCGCTGCCAATCGGTGACTCGCTCAGGGTCAGGCGGGGATCGAGCGGCTGGTCCGCCCGGACAACCCAATTCCGTTGTGATCCCGTGAGAAGCAGCGGGGCCTCGCTGGTCGATACCCCGCCCGATTTGCCCCTTACCCAAAGGATCCCTGCGCCCAGAGGCGTTGGAAGAAAAGCCACGATATCCCGAACAAATCTTGGGGCCGTAGGGAGCCACCTTACGCGCTCCATCCCTGGACTTGAAAACGACCCTCGGCGGTAAAGTATTTTCGGTGTGGCGGCCATCAAGCCCGTGGAACGAAGTTTGGTTCAAGCAAGAAAAGCAGCGACCGGCGTGAAACGACGGCCGCGCAGGTTCGAACGTTCGCAGGTAACATCTCGGCCAAGGAGGTTAGTTAACCACGATTGGTTAATAATCGCTTAGCGGGACGATCGACGGTCGCATCGCCCTCATTCGGTGACATGTCAGGCGGCCTGGCTTGATCGTAGGCGGTTCGGTAGCTGACCAAGGTCTCCGTCGGGCGGTCTGGCAATGCCGCTCACGCCGAGTCAGCGTGTGCGGAGCAGCGTCACGTTCGGCCTGCATGGCAATGACGCCGATAAATGTCCTGATGGAGCTGATCACCCGCAGTGAACGCCGCTGCTTCGAAAATACGGTTCCGCAGGGTCATCGCCTCAACGTCATGGCTGGGCGTGTCCCGTCCATGACGTTGAGGCAACGGACCCGGCCCTGTCTCTCCAAGTCAGCGCCTATGCGGACAAGCCACGCCATAACGATAAAGACAGGCCGCCTCCGCGTCCCGACTTTCATGCGGTCTGCTGTGATTTGACGATCCGATTGCCGCTCCACGCGCGGCGACGCCAGCCCCTCATCCCCCGAACGTCGCCACGATATCCTGGTGCAGCGCGCCGATCTCCCGCTGCACGTAGTCCAGGAACGGCGACAAATCCCGCGACGCCACCTCGGTGACGTGCTCATACGTCATCGTGCCGTTGAGTTGGTCCAGCCGCTCCAGCGCCGCCGCCATGCCGCGCAGCCCATAGGACGTGCGCAACTGGCTCAGGTGCCATTCGATCCGGCCCAGGTTCAGCCCGACCGAGCGGGGAAACGCCCGGTTCGCCAGCATGAAGCAGGCGACCTCCTGCGGATGGTAGCCGTTCGGGTGTTCCCGCCGGTAGGCGTGGTAGCCCGCCGCCGCGCGCAGCAGGGCGTTCCAGTGGCCGGCGTCGATGTTGTCGCCGGCGTCGGTGCGCGGCACCAGGGCGTGGAAGCGGGTATCCAGCAGGCGCGTGGTCTGGTCCGCCCGCTCCAGGGAACGGCCGATCATGTAGAAGTGCCAGGCCTGGTCGCGGTAGAGCGTGCCCTCGGTGATGCCGGTGTGCGCCTGCGCGCCGTCCTTCAGCATGTTGCAGACGGCAGTGAAATGCTCGGGAATGATACTGTCCGCGTTCAGCGCCCGGATATGGCCGTAGAACACGTTGATCTGCAGCCACATCTCGGTCGAGATCAGCGCCCGCAGCATCCGCGCATTCTCCCGCGCGGCGCTGATGCACGCATGCACGGAGGTCGAGTTGCCGGCGTCCAGCAGGTAGAACGCGCCGACGCTGCCCTGGGTGGCGACGGCGTGGCGCTTGTTGAACGCGACAAGGTCGCCGTTGATGCGCGGGATCGACAGCCAGTTGCGGGTGTCGTCGGGGTCGCGGGCGAAGGTGTTGGTGACGTCCAGGATGCGGGCGAGGTTCTCGATCCGCTCCATGTACCGCGCCAGCCAGATGGTCGCCTCGGCGTGGCGGGCGATCAGGTGCACGGTGTGCTGTGTGGCGATCGTGTCCATCATGCGAGCACCCAGGTATCCTTGGTTCCGCCGCCCTGCGAGGAGTTCACCACCAACGTGCCCTGCTTGAGCGCGACCCGGGTCAGCCCGCCCGGCAGCACCCAGGTGTCCTTGCCGGTGACTGCGAACGGCCGCAGGTCGATGTGGCGGGGCCGCACGCCCTGGTCGCACAGCGTCGGCGAGACCGACAGTTTCAACGTCGGCTGGCTGATGTAGTTGGCCGGATCCGCCTTGAGCAGCCTGGCAAAATCCTCAAGCTGCCGCTTCGAGGCGTGCGGGCCGATCAGCAGGCCATAGCCACCGGATTCCGCCACCGGCTTGACCACGAGCTCGTGCAGGTGGTCCAGGGTATAGGCCAGCGCGTCCGGCTCGGCGCAGATCCGGGTATCGACATTCTTCAGGATCGGCTCTTCCGACAGGTAGTAGCGGATGATGCGCGGCATGTAGGCGTAGATTGCCTTGTCGTCGGCGACGCCGGTGCCGACGGCGTTGGCGATCGCCACCGCGCCCCTGCGCCAGGCCTCGATCAATCCGCGCACGCCCAACATGCTCTCGGGGTTGAAGGTATCGGGGTCGAGGAAGTCGTCGCCGATGCGGCGGTAGATGGTGTGCACCGGCGCGAGGCCGGCGGTCGTGCGCATCCAGACCTTGCCGCCCTCCACCGTCAGGTCGCGGCCTTCCACCAGCGGCACGCCCATCTCGCGCGCCAGGAAGACATGCTCGAAATAGGCGGAGTTGAAGATGCCCGGCGACAGAACCACGACCTGCGGGTCGGACACCGCGGGCGGCGCGATCTCGGCCATCACCTGGTGCAACCGCAAGCCATACTCGTCAACGCCGCGCACCCGCAGGCCGGTCATCAGGTCGGACATCACCCGCAGGCTCATGTGGCGGTTCTCGACCACATAGGAGACGCCGGAAGGGGTGCGGGCGTTGTCCTCCAGCACCCGGAACTCCCCGGTTTCGTCCCGCACGATGTCGGTGCCGCAGATATGCACATAGGTGTTGAGCGGTACGTCGAAGCCGACCATCGCCTCGCAGTAGGCGGCGTTCTTCAGTACGAGCTCGGCGGGAACGATCCCGTCGGCCAGGATCTTCCGCTCGTGGTAGATGTCGTGCAGGAACATGTTCAGCGCCCGCACGCGCTGCACCACGCCGGTCTCAATATGCTGCCACTCGGCGGGGGTCAGTATCCGAGGGATCAGGTCGAAGGGCAGGATGCGGTCGATCGCGGTGGCGTCGGAATAGACGGTGAAGGTGATGCCGCGCTCCAGCAGGTCGCGTTCCGCATCGATCGCCCGCTGCCGCAACGAGCCGATCGGCAGGGCGGCGAGGCGGGACATCAGCAGCGTCAGGGTGGGATGGGGAGGCTGGCCCGGCCGCAGCATCTCGCAGAAGAAGCCGCCGGGATCATAGCCCTGCATCGTCCCGTGCGGCGGCGAAAGAGTCTGTGTCTGCGATTGGCTCAGGCCATCCGTCTGCATGCCCGTCTCCGTTTTGCAATGCGGCATGATAGAGCAAACCGGCAGGGTGGGAAGGCGGAATCCGGTGCCGTGGCCGGGGCCCGGCATGGCTGCGGGCGGCGCGGGGTCGTCGCCGTATCGTCATGGCCGGGCATGTCCCCGTGCGTATCAGGATAGGGCGTCCGGCGGAGCACGGGCTTCTTCCCCTCCGTCATGGCCGGGCGTGTCCCGGCCATCTGCGCTTCGACGGTGGGGGGGTGGATGGCCGGGACATGCCCTACGCAATGCACACATCCTGGAAACGAGTCGGAAATGACCGTAAAATCAAGTGCTTGCCTGGGCGCCAAGAGCGTTCCCCCATCGTCATGGCCCGGCTTGTCCGGGCCACCTATTCCAGCACTTGTGCCGCGACAGGTGGCCCGGACAAGCCGGGCCATGACGAAAGGGAAACGCAGCGGCGGACCGTTTCCGAGATGTGTGCATCCCGTAGGGACATGCCCGGCCATGCCGGAGGGGGAACGGTCCAGGCCACCCCGTTCTTCCGCCCCGTCCTTCGCCACCGGGTCCTTCGCCGAACTCGTCCTGTCCCGGCACGCACCGGGTTGCGCCTGCGCGGAACGCCCCACGGGACCACCGCGGCAGCCCGCCATCACGACAACCATTCGAAATGAATGGCTTTAACTGATTGATACAAATTATTCGTTTCAACCGTTATTTCCTCGCAAATCCGACCGAGGGACTCCGATACGGCTGACAACACCGCGCTGACCGCCGACGCCGCCGGCAACGGCCGGCATCCCCGCCGGCACAAGGGGATCGGCCTGCGCGGCAGGATCATCCTGCCGCTGCTGCTGCCGGTTCTCACGCTGCTGGCCCTGTCTGGCGTCCTGCTGGCCGGGCGGTTGCAGGGGGTCGCCGCGATGCAGCGCGTCGAGTCCCTGGCCGCGCTGGCCATCGACACCAGCGCCCTGGTGCACGAGGTGCAGCGGGAGCGCGGCGCCTCCAGCGGGTTCCTCAGCAGCAAGGGCACCGAACTGGCCGCGGAACTGACGGCGCAACGCTCGCGCACCGACGCGCGCCTGGCCGCCTTCAACGCCCGGCTGGAGCATATCCGCACCGGAGCCGCAGGCACTGCCTTGGCGGATAAGATCGCCGCCGCCCGCGATGCGTTCGCCGGCCTCGCCGACATGCGCCGGCAGGTCAGTGACCTGACGGTTACGCCGGAGACCAGTTTCACCTGGTTCACGGCCGCGAACACCAGGCTGCTCGACATGCTCGGCCAGGCCGCGACGGATGTCGAAGCACCGGATGTCGCCCGGTCACTTGCGGTCTATCTCAGCCTGCTGCACGCCAAGGAACTGGCCGGCCAGGAACGCGCGGTCGGTGCAGCGGGCTTCGCCGCCGGGCGGTTCGACGTCGCCAGGCTGCGCCACCTGACGACGCTGGCCGATCAGCCGGACCTGTATTTCCGCATCATCGCCGAAACGGCCGCCCCGGCGCGGGCCGCCTTCATGCGGCAGACCCTGACCGGGGAAGCCGTTGACACGGTCGCCAGGATGCGCCGCACGGCGGTCGAAGGCGGCATCGACGGCCACCTGGACGGGATCACCGGCGGCGCATGGTTCAACGCCGCGACCGCCCGCATCGACCGCCTCAAGCTGGTCGAGGACCGCATGGCGGCCGATCTGCAGGCGCAGGCCGCCGGCATCCGCGGCAGGGCCGAAACCTGGCTGTATGCTACCGCCGCCGCGCTGCTGGCGCTGACGGCGGTCGTCTCCACGGCGATGATCCGCGCGATCATGCGGCCGTTGGACAGCCATATCGGCACGATGCAGCGCCTCGCCGTCGGCGAAACCGACGTCGTCGTCGCCGGCACCGAGCGTCCGGATGAACCCGGCAGCATGGCCCGGGCCATCGCGGTGTTCCGCGACCACGCCATCGAAAACCAGCGCTTCGCCGCCGAACAGCAGGTCGAGCGCGCCCGCGCCGAGGCGGTGCGCACCGAAACCATGGCGGTGATGGCCGAGCGGATCGAGGCCGAGGCGCGCGAGGCGATGGTCGAATGCAGCCGCCAGACCGCCGCCCTGGCCGCGGTCGCCGACGCCATGCAGAACTCCGCCGGCCGCACCGGCGCGTCGGCCGACAGCGCGGCGGGCGCGGCGGCGCAGGTGCTGGGCAATACCCCGGTGGTGGCCAGCGCCGCCGAGGAACTGACCGCCTCGATCCAGGAAATCGGCAGCCAGATGCAGCAATCCACCCAGACCGTCACGCACGCCGTCCAGGCCAGCCAGGCCACGCGCGAAGCAATCGAGGCGCTGAACGAGCGGGTCGGCAGCATCGGCCAGGTCGCCGACATGATCAGCGAGATCGCCTCCCGCACCAACCTGCTGGCGCTGAACGCGACGATCGAGGCCGCCCGCGCCGGCGAGGCCGGCAAAGGCTTCGCCGTGGTGGCGAGCGAGGTGAAGCAACTCGCCGCGCAGACGGCCCGTTCGACCGAGGAGATCACCCGGCACATCGCCGAGGTGCGGGCCGCCACCGGCGCCTCGGTCGCCGCCGTGGGCCAGATCGACGCGGCCATCGGCGAGGTCAACGGCATCGTCGGCTCGATCGCCGCCGCCATCGAGGAACAAAGCGCGGCGACCGCCGAGATCGCCCGCAACGTCATCGACACCGCCGCCGCCGCCACGCTGATGAGCGACCGCACGCACGAGGTGTCGGCCGAGGCCGCCGCCACCGGCGAGGCCGCGACCCGGGTGCGCGACAACACCCTGGCGCTGAACGAGACGATGAAAAGCCTGCAGCGTGCCTTAGTGCGCATGGTCCGCACCTCGAGCAAGGACGTGGACCGGCGGCGGCACCGCCGGCGGCCGAGCCATGCCGAGGCGACGATGACGCATGGCGGCCAGGCCGCGCCCGCGATAGTGCACAACGTGTCCGAGCGCGGCTGCTTCGTGGTCACCACCGCCGACTGCCAGGCCGGCGAGTCGGTGGAGATCGCCCTGGCCCGCTTTGCCAGGCGGCTGCACGGCCACGTGCTGGCGCGGTCCGACGTCGGGCTGCACATCAGCTTCCCCGACACCGACATTCCGGCCGCCGAGGTGGACGCCATCAGCCTGGCGACGGTGGCTGCGCTGCTGAAGCAGACTACGGCGGAGTACCGCGCCCTGGCCGATGGCGCATCCGCTGCCCTGGCCGATGGCGCATCCGCTGCCCTGGCCTCGGGCGGCGCGCGGCCGGATGCCCTGGCGGACCGCTGGACCTTTGCCTTCGACGGCTGGTACGACACCGTCACCGACCCCGAGACGCTGGCGCTGCCGTCCTTCCGGGCGATCGGACCTCTGCGCCGCGCCCTGTATGACAGCCGGGACGCGCTGCTGATGGCGATCAGCGCCGGTGACCGGCTATCGGCGCAGCGCTCGCTCGACGAACTGCGGCAGCATGACGAGTCGCTGCTGCGCGGGCTGGAGGCGTTCGGCCGGGTCTATGCCGCGACCGTCGCGCAGCCGGGCGCCGCTGCCGCGTGAATGCGAGTTGCCGTGCGGCGCGATCGAGCAAATCGGCGGGGAAGGGATGATTCGGACGCCTGGTTTAGCCCGTCATGGCGGTCGCAGGGCCGCCATCCACGCCTTGCGGTGCCGATACAGGCGAAGGCGTGGATGCCGGGCCTCCGCCCGGCATGACGATCGGGAATGGCCGCCCTTTGACCGCCTCCTTGGTATCATGCGAGGCTGGCCTTTCGAATTGGCCCCGGCAAAGCCCCTTTCTCAGCAATACCGCAAAGCGGTAAGGACAATCGCTGTTCCAAGGGAGACGCATCGGTGGCTGACGATTTACAGAGGCAGGAAATCGCCGACGCCCGCGCGTCGGCCGCTGAGACCATCCGGCCGACGGTGCCGGCGCTGGAGGCCATGCTGTTCCAGGCCTTCCCGGTGCTCGACCACGGCTTCGTCCGCGTCATCGACTACATGGGCGACGATTCCGCCATCGTGCAGGCCGCCCGCGTCTCCTACGGCCGCGGCACGAAGCGGGTGCAGGAGGACGCCGGGCTGATCCGCTACCTGATGCGCCACCGGCACACCACGCCGTTCGAGATGTGCGACATCAAGTTCCACGTCAAACTGCCGATTTTCGTGGCGCGACAGTGGATCCGCCACAGGACGGCCAGCGTCAACGAATACTCGGCGCGCTACTCCATCCTGGACAACGAGTTCTACATCCCCGCCCCCGGGAACCTCGCCGCCCAGTCGGCGACCAACCGCCAGGGCCGCGGCGAGGTGCTGGACGGCGCGGAAGCGGCCGAGGTGCTGGACCTGCTGCGTTCGGACGCCGAGCGCTGCTACGCGCACTACGCGCAGATGCTGAACGAGGGCGACGACGCCGATCCCACCCGCCGCGGCCTGGCGCGGGAACTGGCGCGGATGAACCTGACGCTGAACACCTACACGCAGTGGTACTGGAAGACCAATCTGCACAACCTGTTCCACTTCCTGTCGCTGCGGGCCGACTCGCATGCGCAGTACGAAATCCGGGTCTACGCCGAGACCATGCTGCGCATCACCGAGGCCTGGGTGCCGATCGCCTGCGCCGCCTTCCGGGATTACCGGCTGGGCGCGGTGACGCTGTCGGCGCAGATGGTCGCGGTGCTGCAGCGCATGCTGGCCGGCGAGGCCGTCACGCAGGAGACGAGCGGCCTGAACCGCCGCGAGTGGACCGAGTTCACCGCCTGCTTTCCGCGCTGACCGCCCGGCCGGGATGGTTTCGGCCCGGGCGCCTGGCCGGGGCGGCGCCCCCTTGCTTGCTCCCGGCTGGTCCCCACGGTAAGGAACGGCAGCCTGGGCAACCTGGTGAAGGACCGTGACCGGACGAGAACCAGCGCCGCGCATCATCCCCCGTATGAGGTCAAGCATTTGAGCCACGATCAGGAGACCGCGGGAACCGGCAGGGCCGCTCCGGGTCTTGGCATACTGATGGCTGTGCTGGGCGTCGTGTATGGCGACATCGGCACCAGCCCGCTCTACGCCTTCAAGGCCAGCCTGCAGCTGTTCGATCCGACGAAGACCACCGCTGTCGAGATCATGGGCGTGCTGTCCCTGATCTTCTGGTCGCTGATCATCATCGTCACGATCAAGTACGTCTTCCTGGTGATGCGGGCCGACAACCGCGGCGAGGGCGGTATCCTGGCGCTGATGGCGCTGGCGCAGCGCGTCTCCATCGGCGCCGGGACCAAGCGCACGCTGGCGCTGATCGGCATCGCCGGCGCCTGCCTGTTCTTCGGCGACGGCGTGATCACGCCGGCGATTTCCGTGCTGTCGGCGCTGGAGGGCCTGAAAGTCTCCGCGCCGAGCCTGAAGCTCTACGTCCTGCCGATATCCATTGCGGTGATCGCCGGCCTGTTCGCCATGCAACGCCAGGGCACCGGCCGGGTCGGCCGGTTGTTCGGCCCGGTGATGATCGTCTGGTTCCTCGCCATCGGCGTGCTCGGCACGCTGGAGATCATGAAGCACCCGTTCGTGCTGTATGCGGTTTCGCCGTCCTACGCCCTGCAACTGTGTATTCAATACAAAGGCATGGCGTTCTTCGTGCTGGGCGCCGTGGTGCTGTGCGTCACCGGGGCCGAGGCGCTGTATGCCGACATGGGGCATTTTGGCGCCTGGCCGATCCGGATCTCCTGGCTGCTGTTCGTGCTGCCCTGCCTGGTGCTGAACTATTTCGGCCAGGGCGCGCTGATGATCGGCGACACCGCGGCGATCCAGAACCCCTTCTTCCTGCTGGGGCCCGAATGGCTGCGGCTGCCGATGGTGCTGCTGGCGACGGTGGCCACGGTGATCGCCAGCCAGGCGGTGATATCGGGCGCGTTCTCGGTGGCGCGGCAGTGCACGCAAATGGGCTTCCTGCCGCGCATGACGGTGCGGCACACCTCCACAATGGAGGAAGGCCAGATCTACGTGCCGCAGGTGAACACGGCGCTGGCGGTTGGCGTGGTGCTGCTGGTGCTGGCGTTCAAGACGTCGGACAGCCTGGCCTCGGCCTACGGTATTGCCGTTACCGGCACCTTCCTGTGCACCGCCGTCCTGGCGATGGTGGTATTCCGCCGGCAGTTCCACTGGTCGCGCTTCGCCGCGATTTCCGTATTCGGCGTCCTGTTCCTGATCGACTCGGTGTTCTTCTCGGCCAACACGATCAAGGTGGTGGAAGGCGGCTGGGTGCCGCTGGCGTTGGGCATCTCGCTGACCGGCCTGATGACGTCGTGGAAGCAGGGGCGCGACGTGCTGCTGTCACGCTGGAAGCAGTCCAGCATGCCGCTGGCGCCGTTCCTGACCCGGCTGCCGCAGTCACGCATCATCCGGGTGCCCGGGCTGGCGGTGTTCATGACCAGCAACCCGGACTATGTGCCGACGTCGCTGCTGCACAACCTCAAGCACAATAAGGTGCTGCACGAGAATGTCCTGTTCGTGACGGTGGAGAACGAGGACGTCCCCGAGGTTTCGCCACAGCGCCGGGCCGAGGTGGCGGAGCTGGCGCCCGGCGTCCACCGGGTGATCCTGCGCTACGGCTTCATGGAAAGCCCGAACATCCCGCGCGAGCTGGAGGATCAGACCGACAAGCTGGGCGTGCGCGTCTCCCAGGCCAGCTACTTCCTGGGCCGCGAGGTGCTGGTGCCCGGCATGGCGCCGAAACTGTCCTGGTGGCGCCGCGGCCTGTTCCTGATCATGGCCCGCAACGCGGTGCCGGCGACGGAGTTCTTCCGCATTCCCAGCGACCGGGTGGTGGAGCTGGGAGTCCGCATCACGATCTGACCGCGGACGCGGCAGTCGGCGTCGTTCGTCTTATTGCCGCGGCCAGATCCGTTGCTTCCCCGTCATGGCCCGGATAAGCCGGGCCATGACGGTGTGGGAACGGCCGTTCTCCAGCCACAGGCTGATGCTGATAGGCATGGGGCGTGTCCCGGCCATGACGATAGGGCGACGACCTTGCTCCGATACTGTCCCATCCCTGATCCGGATACGGCCTGAGCCGGCCAGCCATGCGCGGGTAGCCAATCTGGCGCGGCAGAATTCGCGTTCACGATCGCGCAACAAGCCGGCTGGGGGCCTCGACTTGCCGCCAACAAACCGGTCGGATCGCCTTGGGTCGTCAGCCGCACCAATCCGGGGGTTCCCCATGAAGTTGCTTGCCGTCCATCCGAGCGGGCTGATGTACACACGTGTCTTCCTGACGCTGGAGCCGCTCGGGCTTGAACTGGTCGCCGGCGCGGCGCGCGCCGCCGGGCACGACGTCCGGATGGTTGACCTGCAGGTGGAGAAGCCGCGTCGCCTGTGGCAGGAGATCGACCAGTGGCGGCCGGACGCGGTGTGCTTCGGTGGCAACTACCTGGCCAACATGCCGGAGATTATCGACACGGCTAAGGCGATCAAGGCGCGCCTGCCGGCGTGCTTCCTATTCGTCGGTGGCCATAGCGCCAGCTTCGTGGCCGACGATCTGCTGATGCATGGCGGCGGGACGATCGACTGTGTGGTCAAGGGCGAGGGCGAAGCCGCGGTGCCGCTGCTGCTGCGGGCCGTGGCGGACGGCGGCGATCTCCTGTCCGTGCCCGGTGCGGTGAGCCGGTCCGGCGAGGGGCCGCCGCCGCGCTTCGTCGAGAGCCTCGATACGATCCGCCCGGCGCGCGACCTGCTGGCGCGGCGGCGGCGGTATTTCATCGGCACGCTCGATCCCTGCGCCTCGATCGAGTTCGCCCGCGGCTGTCCGTGGGATTGCACGTTCTGCAGCGCCTGGACGTTCTATGGCCGCAGCTACCGCGTCGCCTCGCCCGAGGTGATCGCCGAGGAACTGGCGCACATCCGCGAGCCTGGCGTGTTCATCGTCGACGACGTGGCCTTCGTGCACGCAAAGCACGGACTGGCCATTGCCGAGGCGATCCGCCGGCGCGGCATCCGCAAGCAGTATTACCTGGAGACGCGCGGCGACGTGCTGCTGCGCAACCTGGAGGTCTTCCGCGCCTGGCGCGACCTGGGCCTGAAGATCATGTTCATCGGGATGGAGGCGATCGACGACGAGGGGCTGCGGCGCTTCCGCAAGCGCATCGACCTCGACCACAACATGCAGGCGCTGGAGGCGGCACGGTCGCTGGGCATCAACGTCGCCATCAACCTGATCGCCGATCCGTCGTGGGACCGGGAGAGGTTCGAAACGATCAGGCGGTGGTGCCTGGAAATCCCGGAGGTCGTCAACATCAGCGTCACGACGCCGTATCCCGGCACCGAGATCTGGCATACCGAGCAGCGCAAGCTGACGACGCGGGACTACCGGCTGTTCGACATCCAGCATGCCGTGCTGCCGACGACGTTGCCGCTGCCCGTATTCTACGCCGAGCTGGTGAAGACGCAGCAGGTGCTGAACACCAAGCACCTGGGGCTGGCCGCGATCCGCCAGACCGCGGGCATCATCGGTCGGCTGCTGTTGCGCGGCCAGACCAATTTCCTGCGCACCGTCTGGAAGTTCAATTCGGTGTTCAATCCGGCCTTGCAGATGGCGGATCACGCCCGGCCGGTGGCGTACGAGCTGCCGCTGCCGCAGGCTTCACTCGCCGATCGGCGGGCGCTGTATGTGCACAAGCCGGCGGGACGGCGTGGGCGCGCGCTGGATGACGCGACGGAGCGATTTGTCGATGCCGGCCGGGTTGGGGTTGGTGGGGGGTGATG
>NZ_NHRY01000081.1 GCF_002937115.1 Rhodopila globiformis
CCGTTTGACCTGGCGTCATCCGGCCGCGCCGCCTGCGGCGCATGGGCCAGGATCACGTCGGTCAGGTGGCCGAGGATGTGCGCCAGCGCCGCCGGCATGGTGCGCACGTGCGGCGGCAGCACCGGCGGGCCCAGGCGGCGCGGCCGCGGCGGCTGGCCGATGGCCAGGGCCATCGCCTCCGCCGCCAGCGAGGCGGTGGGCACGGCGACCGGCATCGCCTCGGCGATCAGCAGCACCGCCGCGTGCACCGCCGCGTCCTCGCCATGCAGGCCGATGCGCGCCGCCGGCCGCGTCGCAGAGACTGCGCGCAGGATGCCTTTGTCGACCGTCAGGGTCAGCGGCGCCTCGGCGAGGCGGTGCAGGCTGACCGTCTGCCGCCCCTCGAACGCGGCGACCGGGGCGAGCGGCGCGGGCAGGGCGGCGCGGTCGGGCGAGTCGGAGACCACCGGCGGCGGCTGCGCCGGCAGCCAGCTGTCCGGCCCGGGGACCAGCCGCTCCAGCCGCCAGGCGCCGCGCTGCTCGGCCAGGGTCAGGCCATCGGCCAGCAGCGCGTGGTCGGGCGTGTCCTGCCAGACGATCTTCACCGCGTAGGTGCGCGCGCGTCCGTCGCGCCCGGCGGCCAGCGGCTTCAGCCGGGCGAGGCGCGTCACGTCGTCCGCATCCGCGGCAAGTTCGAAGTCCATGCGGGCTAGCCGGCGGCCTCCAGCATGCGCGGGGTAAGGAAGCGGACCAGGCGCGCGCTGCCTTCGCGCAGGTCCCACCAGGGGCCGGGGACCATGAACTCGGCCAGGGCGCCGGTCGGGAAGCCGGCGGCCAGGGTGCGCTCGGCCTCGGTGCCGGCGCGCGGGCCGGCCAGCGGTCCGGCGAGCGGCCCGGCGAGCGACAGGGCCAGGTCGTGCAGTCCGGGGTTGTGGGCGATGACCATGACGCTGCGCACCGTCTCCGGCACCGCGTGCAGCGCCGCCAGCAACTGCATGGGGTCCGCGAGGTAGAGGCTGTCCAGCGGGTCGATCAGCGGGGTCTCGTCCCAGGGTTCCAGCGCCTCCAGCGTCTCCAGCGTGCGTCGCGAGGTGGACACCAGCACCACGTCCGGCGCCAGCCCGAGGTCGCGCATCGCCTGCCGCATGACGGCCGCGCACCGCCGCCCGCGCGCATTGAGCGGACGGTCCCGGTCGGGGAGGGCCGCGTCATCCCAGGAGGACTTGGCGTGCCGCAGGAGCAGGAGTTGGCGCATGATGATCGCATCTTGGCATGTGAGGCGGCACTTGTCCTCCCCCGAGGTGACAGACGCCAGCGGAGATGGGGCGTGCCCGGGTAACCCTGTTCAAGTCGGCTCCAATATGGGCGGGGAGGGATAGGGATGGAAGATGCGGTAGGGGATTGAAACGTTGGTTTTGGTGCTGGGGGTTGAGGTGATCGAGGGGGGCATCGGTGCCGGGCGGTGGTGGTTCGGCTGATCTTGGGTCCGCCGGCGCCGGGGGTGCGGTACGGCCGTGCAGGAATGTTAGCACAGAGAAAGGACGGAGACTTGCTGAGGGCCGCGGAGGCGGGGGGCGGCACGGCCGTTGCCATATCGTCATGGTGGGGGAGGCCCGCCATTCGCGCCCTTTGCCGAAACCAGCGCCGCCAGGCGTGGTTGGCGGCCCGGAACCTGCGTCCGGGCTTGTCCGGGGCGGCCGCCATGACGATGGGGCGGCGTGCCGTCCGCCCGCCAGGTCAGCGCCTGGACAGGCCGGGCGATGCCGACGGACGAACGCCCCACGCCATGCCGAGAGGGAAACGACCCCGCCCCGCCCAGCCATCGGCGCCTGCGGGTCCGCATTTTCGATGGAGTTACAGCAGACCGCAGGTTAGTTGGGACGCAGACGGCCTGTCTTCATCGTCATGGCCCGGCTTGTCCGGGCCACCTATTCCAGCACGTGTGCCGCGACAGGTGGCCCGGACAAGCCGGGCCATGACGAGTGAGCTGCGCCGTCGCCGTGTCTCAACCAACCTGCGGTCTGCTGTAGCCAGCCGGCGCGCCGGCACCGTGATGACCGAAAATGGTTGAGAGGCTGTTGCCTCTCCGTCATGGCCGGGCGTGTCCCGGCCATCTGCGCTTCGACGGCGGGGGGTGGATGGCCGGGACACGCCCGGCCATGACGATAGAGCGACGACCGGCGCCGGCGAAACCGCATTTTCACAGGAGAAGATTTCATGGCGCTGCGCGCGGTGCCGGGCGCGGCGCAGCCATTATCCGCAACGCGGGCGTCGCACACAGCCCGGCGAATCGCCGAATCCGCTGAACCGACTCGATGTGCCGAAGCCGCTCGCCATCAAGCCAGCGTCCGCAGCGGGCCTACGCTGTCCCCTGATCCCCTGTGGCGCTCCGTCCCCTCAATTCTTTCTCTGTGCTAATAGAAATACGCCATCAGCCACCCCAGTCCGTGCCCACGACGCACCCAACCAGCCCCGCCCCCCTCTAATCCTCCCCCTTACGGAAAGGAGACTCCTCCGCCAGTGCCGCCATCTCCGCCTCGATCCCGATCTGCTCCTCTCGAACGAAACTGGCCACGGCGCGGCGCAGGCCGGGATGGACGATCCAGTGCGCGGAATAGGTGTGCCGTGGCAGGTAGCCGCGCTGGATCTTGTGCCGGCCCTGCGCGCCGGCCTCGACCCGCTTCAGCCCGTGCGCGATCGCCCAGTCGATGGCGCGGTAGTAGCACAGCTCGAAATGCAGGAACGGCCAGTCGCCGCGGCAGCCCCAGTTGCGGCCGTACAGCGCCTCGTCGCCCGCCAGGTTCAGCGCTCCGGCCACCGGCTTGCCGGCGTTGTCGGCGAGCATCAGCACGACCTTGTCCCCAAGCCGCTCGCCCAGCAGGGAGAAGAACGACCGGGTCAGGTAGGCCGAGCCCCACTTGCGGTCCACCGTCGAGCGGTAGAAGGCATGGAACGCATCCCAGTGCCGCTCCTTGATCTCGGTCCCGGACAGGGCGTGGAAGGCGAGGCCGGCGGCGTTGGCGTCGCGCCGCTCGCGCCGCAGCACCTTGCGCTTGCGTGACGACAGCGCGGCCAGGAAATCGTCGAAGCTGGCGTAGCCTTCGTTCTCCCAGTGGAACTGCATCCCGACGCGCCGCAGCCAGCCGGCGTCGCCCAGGCCCTCCCACTCGGCGCGGCTGCAGAAGGTGACGTGCACCGACGACAGCCCGAGCGAATCGCAGGCCTGCTCCAGCGCGTTGGCCAGGGTCGCCACCGGCACGAGGCTGCCGGGGCGGCGCAGCAGGCGCGGGCCGGGCACCGGGCTGAACGGCACGGCGGCCTGGAGCTTGGGGTAGTAGCTCTCCCCCGTGCGCTCCAGCGCGTTGGCCCAGCCGTGGTCGAACACATACTCGCCGTAGCTGTGCGACTTGGCATACATCGGCACCACGGCGACGACCCGCTTGTCCTCGGCGCGCAGCACCGCGTGCTGCGGCAGCCAGCCGGTGCGGGGGCCGGCCGAGCCGCTGTCCTCCAGCGCGCTGAGGAAGGCGTGGCTGACGAACGGGTTGCCGCCGCCGGCGCAGGCGTCCCAGTCGGCCGCGCTGATCTCGGCGATCCTGGGATGCAGGGTCAGGGTCAGCGTGGCCGAACCATCTGGCATGCCGGACAGCCTACGAGATTTCGAACATCCCCTCCACCTCCACCGCCGCGTCGGCGGGCAGGGAGGGTACACCAATGGTTGTGCGGGCATGCCGCCCGGACTCGCCGAACACCGCCACCGCCAGGTTCGAGGCGCCGTTCATCACCTGGGCATGCTGGGTGAACTCCGCCGGCGCGGCGATATAGCCGCCCAGCCGCACCACCCGCCGCACGCGGTCGAGGTCGCCCATGCAGGCGGCCTTCAGGTGTACCAGCAGGTTGATGAAGCAGAGCCGCGCCGCCTCCTGCCCCTGTTCGACGGAGACGCCCCAGGAGAGCTTGCCGGTGACCGCGACCTTGCCGTCCACAGCCGGAAGCTGGCCGGAGATCACCGCCAGGTGGCCGGTGACGACATAGGGCACGTAATTCGCGATGGGCTGCATCGGACGCGGCAGGGTGATGCCAAGTTCCGCCAGTTTCGCCTCGATCTGACCCGCCATGCGGCGCTCCTGTTCCGTGTATGGCGCAGCGTAGCGCAGGACGCCGCCGGCCTGAAGGGGGGCAGGGCAACGGGCCAGGGAACGGGCCAGGGAACGGGCCAGGGTGGCGCGGTGTGGGGCTTTCGACGGGGCTTCGGCGCCGGGCCCGCCATCCGTGCCGCATGCTGCGTGCCCGCCTGGTTGCGGGCGGTGAAACCCGCACTCGTCATGACACAATCGCAAGGACGACGCGCCGCGCTTCCTGCTGCCGGCGCCGATGCGGCCTGACCGTGCCGGCATCGGCGCAGCGGCCGGCGGTCGTTGCAGCGACGTCGTGCCAGGCAGCCGGGCCTGCGCCGACCGGTGCCGCCGTGACGAAAGGAACGTCGCTCTGCCTGGCCGGGCATACGGGCATAGAGGTGTCCCTGCGGCCTGTCCTGGCCCTTGCCGCAGGCACCCGCCGTGACAGATGGCCCCGGGCCGATCGCCCATGATTATACCGGAACGTTACTGTCTCGTATGTTCACTATACGTAATAGGTGAATCATGCAAACATTCAGCCATGCCTTCGACCCTGTCCGTCGCTGTCGCAAACCCGGTGCGGACACAGGGTGGAAGGCCGGATCGCCAGGTTGTTTCCCGTCTGCGGCACGCCCGGTGGCCGCGGTGCCGCTCCCCGGCCCGCCGCGTGCCCCGCCGCCTGGCTGATGGTCCGCGCCACGGGCCAATGGGCAGGCCGGGCGGCGCCTGTGTTGCCACTTTGCACCACAGGCGCGGCTTGTGGTGGACGGAGTCCAGGGCGGGTTCTCTCTTTATTCTCGCGACTGTTACCGAATTTGATCGTGAGTATCAAAGGTGCCAGCAATGTCACAAATTTAAGCCAGAACCGGCAACGAAATCGACCGCAGACTGGCCAGTAGGTCAGATTTCGTCGCAAGAATCATTAGATTCGTTATCATGTTTCTAAGGGATTGTTTAAATACGCCGGACTTAATGTCACAGAACCGACACCGACCGCCCGAAACGCCGCCGGTATGGTCCGTCGAGGCACCACTTAAGAGGCCAAGACCATGATACGACGACGGATTCTCTATAGTTCCCTGCTGTGCGCGACGGCGCTGGCCGGAACGACCCTGACGCAGCCTGCGTTTGCGCAGTCGGCCGCCCAGATCAACGCGATCGAGCAGCAGATCAAGGCGTTGCAGTCGCAGCTCGGCCAACTGAAGGCCCAGGTGTCGAAGCGCGACCACGAACTGAAGGCGGCGCAGCAGCAGGCCAGGGAAGCCCAGCAGCGGGCACAGGCGGCGCAGGAGCAGGCAGCCTCCGTGCAGGCGGCGCAGCAGCAGCAGGCGGCGCAGATCGCCGCGGTTGCCCCGCCCGCGCCCGAGCAGCCGCCATTGCCGAAAGGTTCGTTCCGCGTCGGCGGCGGCCTGACCGTCACGCTCGGCGGGTTCGTCGCGGCGGAAGGCGCCTACCGCACCCGCAACGAAGGCGTGACCATCAATTCCACCTTCGGCGGCATCCCGCTGCGCAACAGCCCGAACTACTACGTGCCGGAAACCCGCCTGACCGCGCAACAGAGCCGCCTGTCGATGCTGGTGCAGGGCGATCTCAGCCCGACGCAGAAAGTCACTGGCTACGTCGAGACCGACTTCCTCAGCGCCGGCTCGTCCTCCAACTCGACCGAGAGCAACAGCTATACGCTGCGGTTCCGGCAGTTCTGGGGCTCCTACGACAACACCGACTACGGCCTGCACTTCCTCGGCGGCCAGGCCTGGAGCTTGGCGACGCTCTACCGCGTCGGACTGGTGCCGCGGCAGGAAAACGTGCCGCTGACCATCGACGCGCAGTACGTCGTCGGTTTCAACTGGGCGCGGCAGGCGCAGTTCCGCATCGCCAAGGATTTCGACGACCACAAGGTCTGGCTCGGCCTGTCGGCGGAATCGCCGCAGACGACGTTCGGTTCCTCGGCCGGGCCGAACTGCCTGACCGGTGCGCAGGCCACGACGCCGAGCGGCATCACGCCGCAAGGGACGCTTAACTACACCTCGTGCGGCGGGTCGAACGAGAACTCGGTCTACGCCTACAGCGACAACATCGCGCCCGACATCATTGCCAAGCTGGCGATGGATCCGGGCTATGGCCACTACGAAGTCTATGGCCTGTTGCGCTTCCTCGGCGGGCGCGTGTCCTATGCCTCCACCGGAACCGGCAAGAATTACTGGACGACCGGCCAGGGCATCGGCGGCGGCATGATCCTGCCGGTGGTGGCGAAAAAGCTCGACTTCCAGCTCAGCGGCCTGGTCGGCCAGGGTGTCGGCCGCTACGCCTCGGGGCTGTTGCCTGATGCCACCTTCTCGCAGCAGGGCCAGATCGCGCCGCTGACCGAATACTCGATCCTGGGCGGCCTGGTCGCGCATCCGATGCCGTCGCTCGATGTCTATGCCTATGGCGGCGCCGAGGGCGTGATGAACAAGCCGTACGGCACCAACGGCGGCTATGGCAACCCGAACTTCGCCCTGGGCGGCTGTAACGTCGAGCTTGGCAGCTGCTCCGCCAACACCTCTGGGCTGCTGGAAGGCACCGTCGGCGCCTGGTGGCGAATGATCCGCTCGGATTACGGCACGCTGCAGGTCGGCGCGCAGTACGAGTACATCAACCGCAACACCTTCCAGGGCGTTTTCAGCTCGACCAACCGCAACACGCTCTCGCCGTCCACCAACGAGAACATGTTCCTGGTCAGCTTCCGCTACCTGCCGTTCCAATAACGGCACCGAGGCTGATCGCCGCCTGACGTGTGATGGCCGGGCTTGTCCCGACCATCCATGTTTTTGTCCACACAATCCACACAAGCGGCAGACAATCATGCCATCCGGCGCCGGCACGGCGTTCCGGACCGGCCGATCGGCCGATGTCAACAACCATGGCTGGCTGAGGCTTTCCGAAGCCGATATGAAACGATGCCGTTGGCAGAGGCGGAATCGATTCATCCCTCGGTCCCGGCGGCGTATCGCGAACCGGGCACGCGGCGCGATCCGCATCGGCCGCGGCCGCATTTTCCAACGCGGTCCCCCGGCCCGCCATGACGTACCAGACCAGGCGGCCCGAGCCGCGCTTCGGCCGAGCAGGCCGGCTGGCACGCCGACTGTGTTCGCACCGCCATCATCTGTGTTCATCTGTGTTTCCCCAATCGGGCGGTCTCAGCGCGCCACGGGTCGGCCACCCGCGCTCCGGCCTGGATGCGGCGTGCCTGTTCATTCCACCAAATAAGGGGAAACACAGATGAACACAGATGAACACAGATGAACACAGATGAACACAGATGAACACAGATGAACACAGATGAACACAGATGAACACAGATGAACACAGATAATCTGCGGTTCCGCCGGCTTCCTCCGGCCAGGCAGGCCGTCCGGGCATCAACCGGTCATGACGGCACACGGCGAAAGGAAGCACCGGTCCGGGCCGCCGGAATGATGCCACCGGCCCTGACCATTGACCGCTTTCGCCCGGCCGGGCCGGTGGCATCCCGGCGATTTCGCGCGCCGCCGCATCCGCCACCCCGGCCGCGCGCCAACCAGCCCCGGCCCCTACGTATTCATCGCGTCGAAGAAATCATTGTTCGTCTTGCTGTACTTCAGCTTGTCGAGCAGGAACTCCATCGCATCGACCGTGCCCATCGGATTGAGGATGCGCCGCAGCACCCACATCTTCGACAGCGTGCTACGCTCCACCAGCAGTTCCTCCTTGCGGGTACCCGACTTGGTGATGTCGATCGCCGGGAACGAGCGCTTGTCGGACAGCTTGCGGTCGAGGATGATTTCCGAGTTGCCGGTGCCCTTGAACTCCTCGAAGATCACTTCGTCCATCCGGCTGCCGGTATCGATCAGCGCGGTGGCGATGATGGTCAGCGAGCCGCCTTCCTCGATGTTGCGCGCCGCGCCGAAGAACCGCTTGGGCCGCTGCAGCGCATTGGCATCGACGCCGCCCGTCAGCACCTTGCCCGAGGACGGCACCACCGTGTTGTAGGCCCGCGCCAGCCGGGTGATGCTGTCGAGCAGGATCACCACGTCGCGCTTGTGTTCGACCAGGCGCTTGGCCTTCTCCAGCACCATCTCCGTCACCTGCACGTGGCGGGTGGCGGGTTCGTCGAAGGTGGAGCTGATGACCTCGCCGTTGACGCTGCGCGCCATGTCGGTAACTTCCTCCGGCCGCTCGTCGATCAGCAGGACGATCAGGAAGACTTCCGGATGGTTGGCGGCGATGGCGGAGGCGATGTTCTGCAGCATCACCGTCTTGCCGGTGCGCGGCGGCGCGACGATCAGCGCGCGCTGGCCCTTGCCGACGGGGGAGATCAGGTCGATGACGCGCGGGGTGAAGTCCTTGACCGGGCCTTTGGCGACGGACTGGAAGTTCTCCATCTCCATCTTCAGCCGCTCTTCCGGGTACAGCGGCGTCAGGTTGTCGAAGTTGACACGATGGCGCACCGAGTCCGGCGGCTCGAAATTGACGGAATCGACCTTCAGCAGGGCGAAGTAACGCTCGCCCTCGCGCGGGGCGCGGATCTGGCCATCGACGGTGTCGCCGGTGCGCAGGCCGAAGCGGCGGACCTGGCTCGGGCTGACATAGATGTCGTCGGGGCCGGGCAGGTAGTTCGCCTCCGGGCTGCGCAGGAAGCCGAACCCGTCGGGCAGGATTTCCAGCGTGCCGCTGCCCTGGATCGCCTGCTCGTTGTCGGCCAGCGTCTTCAGGATCGCGAACATGATGTCCTGCTTGCGCAGGGACGAGGCATTTTCGATCTGAAGCGACTCGGCGAAATTGACCAGTTCGGCCGGGGTCTTTTTCTTCAGTTCAGCAAGGTGCATGAGGGGTGCCTTGGACGTGATGCTGCATACAGCACGGGAATCAGCCTGAACGACGATCGGGCCTAAAAGCCCCGCGTCCCGCAGCCGGTTGGAAGTTCATGAGCGGGGCGGCTGGTGCGTGCACACAGTCGCCCTAAGTTCAGGGAGGACCATCATAGTAGGAAGCCGGGTGGCCCGCGTCAATGGGGGCAGCGTGGGTTCAGGACGAGAATCCTCTTTTCTGCCGTCGGCAGGGGCGATATCGGCGGCGGGTGCGCTGCTGGGTGGGCCTGGGGGGTGTTCGCCACCGCCTTTTCAACACGGAGGACGACGAAGGACACGCGGAGGGCCACGGAGTTGTCCGGGGCGCTTCGGCCGGATCGGGTTGCCGGCACGGTCCGGTCATTTCAGGCGCTTCGCGCGAAGCGCAATGATCACCTTTCTCCTGTGAAAGTGCGGCCTGACAGGCGGCGATGGCCGGACAGAGCGGGGTCTTCTCTCTATCGCCATGGCCGGGCTGCCTTGGCCATCCACCCCCCACCGTTGCAGCGCAGATGGCCGGGACGCGCCAATATGTTACGATATAGCAACGTACTCCCGCCCATTTTCCGCCATCGCGCTACCGGCGGCGCCGGCTGGCAAACTTCGTGGCCCTCCGCGTGTCCTTCGTCTTCCTCCGTGTTGAAAATCAGCCGGTGAGCCGGCACCGCCGCCAGCCACGGCGCACCGCCACGGACCCAGGCAACAGCGTGCCCCCGGCGATCACGACCGCAGAAGAAAACCGCCGCCCCCGACCGTCATTCCAGCCGTTGCAGCGCCGCCTGCAGCCGGGCGATCTCCGCCTCGAACGCGGCCAGGCGCTCGCGGTTCTCCGCCACCACCTCTTCCTTCGCGCGACTGACGAAATCGGGATTATCAAGTTTCTGCCTGACTTTTTTCGCCTCGGCCGCGACTTTGTCCCGCTCCTTCGCCAGCCGCGCCCGCTCGGCGTCGATGTCGATCAGGCCCTGCAGCGGCAGCACCACCGTCGTCTCGTCCAGCACCGCCTGGGCCGAACCCTTCGGCACGTCGCCGCCCAGCGCCTGCACGTCCGAGGCGCGGGCGAGGCGGCGGATCGCCTCGATCCAGCGCCCGGCCCGCGCCAGCACCGCCGCCGACGCGTCGCGCAGCAGCACCGGCGAGGGTTTCGCCGGCGGCACGTTCATCTCCGAGCGCACCGAGCGGACGATGCCGATCAGCCGGATCACCCAGTCGAGTTCCGCCCGCGCCGCCTCGGCATCGGGCACCGCAACAGGCGCCGGCCAAGCGGTGCCGATCAGGCTGCATGCCGCGCCGTAGCCGAACCGGTCCCATAACTCCTCAGTCACGAACGGGATCGCCGGGTGCAGCATCCGCAGGATCAGCCCCAGCACATGCGCGCCGACGCCGCGGATTTCCGCCGCTCCGGCCGCGTCGGCGCCCTCGGCCAGCAGCGGCTTGGCGAACTCCAGGAACCAGTCGCAGAAGTTGTTCCAGACGAAACGGTAGCCGGCGGCGGCGTATTCGTCGAAGCGGTAGGCCTCCAGCGCCGCGTCGGCCTCCCGCAGCGCGGTGTTGGCCGCGTCCAGCAGCCAGCGCGACAGCGGTAGTTTCACCTGCGACGGATCGAACGCCGGGTCGGGGCGGATGCCGTTCATCTCGCAGAAGCGGGCGGCGTTCCACAGCTTGGTAATGAAACCGCGGTAATCCTGCACCCGCGCGGCGCCCAGCTTGACGTCGCGGCCCGGGCCGGTCAGGGCGCAGATGGTGAAGCGCAGCGCGTCGGCGCCGTAGGTGTCGATCAGTTCCAGCGGATCGATGACGTTGCCGCGCGACTTGGACATTTTCTGTCCCTTCTCGTCGCGCACCAGGCCGTGGATGTACACCGTACGGAACGGCACGTCGCCCATCATGTGCAGGCCCATCATCATCATCCGGGCCACCCAGAAGAAGATGATGTCGAAGCCGGTGACCAGCACGTCGCCGGGATAGTAGCGGTCCAGCTCCTTCGTCTTTTCCGGCCAGCCCAGCGTCGAGAACGGCCACAGCGCCGAGCTGAACCAGGTGTCCAGCACGTCCTCGTCCTGGCTGAGTGCCTCGTCGCGGCCGTAATGCGCCCGCGCCTGCTCGGCCGCGCCCGCCTCGTCCTTGGCGACGAACACCGTGCCGTCCGGGCCGTACCAGGCCGGGATGCGATGGCCCCACCAGAGCTGGCGGGAGATGCACCAGGGCTGGATGTCGCGCAGCCAGGCGAAGAAGGTGTTCTCCCACTGCTTCGGCACGAACACCGTCCTGCCGGTTTCCACCGCCTCGATCGCCGGCTTCGCCAGCACCGCGGCGTTGCAGTACCACTGGGTGGTCAGCCGCGGCTCCACCGGCACGCCGCCGCGGTCGCCGTGCGGCACCTGGTTGACGTGCGGCTCGATCTTTTCCAGCAGCCCGAGCCGCTCCAGTTCGGCTATGATGGCCGAGCGGGCGGCGAAGCGCGACTGCCCCACCAGGCCGCGGACGAAGTCCGGATCGGCCACGCCGGGGATCGCGGCCAGCACGTCGGCGATTTCCTCCACCGTGACCATCGCCTGGCGGTCGAGGATCGAGGGCATCGGCAGGTCGTGGCGCTTGCCAACCTCGAAGTCGTTGAAATCATGCGCCGGGGTGATCTTCACCGCGCCGGTGCCTTTCTCCGGGTCCGCATAGGTGTCGCCGACGATCGGAATCGAGCGGCCGACCAGCGGCAGGATGGCGCGCTTGCCAATCAGCGCGCCGTAGGCCGGGTGATCGGGATGCACCGCGACAGCGGTATCGCCCAGCATCGTCTCCGGCCGCGTGGTGGCGACGATGATAAAGTCCCCGGGCTCGCCCTCGATCGGGTAGCGCAGGTACCACAGCGAGCCCTTGACCTCGCGGTTCTCGACCTCGAGGTCGGAGATCGCCGTTTGCAGCTTCGGGTCCCAGTTCACCAGCCGCCGGTCGCGGTAGATCAGCCCTTCGTTGTAGAGGGTGACGAAGGTCTCCTTCACCGCCGCCGACAGGCCGTCATCCATGGTGAAGCGCTCACGCGGCCAGTCCAGCGAGGCGCCCAGGCGGCGCAGCTGCGTGGTAATGGTGCCGCCCGACTCCGCCTTCCACTGCCACACCCGGTCGAGGAACGCGGCGCGCCCCATCTCCCGCCGGTCCTTGCCGTCGGCGGCGAGCAGGCGCTCGACCACCATCTGGGTGGCGATGCCGGCGTGGTCGGTGCCGGGCTGCCACAGCGCGTCGCGGCCCTGCATGCGGCGCCAGCGGATCAGCGTGTCCTGCAAGGTGAAGGTCAGCGCATGGCCCATGTGCAGGCTGCCGGTGACGTTCGGCGGCGGGATCATGATGGTGTAGGGCTGCGCGTTGGAGTCCGGGTTGCAGGCAAAGCTGCCCTCGCGCTCCCAGCCTCGATACAGGCGGGGTTCGACGTCGCCGGGGGCAAAACGGCTGTCCAGGGTCATCATCATCTCCCGCGGGTTGAGGCGTTGCCGCCCCAAAGCGCCGCGTCACAAAGTGTCATTTGGGTTAAAGGTGCAGACGGCGTCCGGCTTTATCAGGGAATGGCCCCATCAGGGAATGGCGCGCCCGACGACCCTCTCGATTTCGGCGCGGACCAGCCGTTCGACAAGCGGGGGCAGGTTGGTGTCCAGCCAGTCCTTCAGCAGGGGACGCAGTTCGGCCCGAACGATGTCCTCCAGCGTCGGGCCGCCATTGTACACCTGCATGGCCCGCCCGGCCGCCAGGGTGCGCACCAGACTGCCGACCGAGGACGCCGCCGCGGCGGCGGGGCCGGGGCCGACGAGTTCCGGCCCCAGGGCGGCGGCGGCGGCAGTGGCGGCGGGTAGCGGCTCCGCGAAGGGTACGGCGGCCGGTTCCATCTCCGGCTCGGGTGGTGGCGGCGGCCCGGGCGCTGGCTCCGGCGGCGGGGTCCGGGCGGCCGCCTGCGGCTCCGGCGCCGGTTCGGGTGGTGCTTCCCCGGGCAGGGCTTCGTCATCATCCGCTTCCGGCCCGGGCGGCGCGACCATCATCGACTGGTCCAGCACCAGTACGTCGTCCTCGGGCTCGGGCGGCAGTTCCTCGGCCGGCGCGGCAGCCTGCTCGTCCTCGTTCAGGATCCGGCGGATCGAGGCGAGAATCTCCTCCATCGACGGGTCCGGCACATCGGTGGTCGGCGGGGCTGGTGGCTGGCTGGATGACATGGTGCCTGGTTACGGTGACATCGGTTAGCGGCCCGGCTGGCTGATCGCGTAGTCGGACAGGCCGACCCAGCGATCCTTGACGGCCTGGTAGTAGGCGGTGTCGTCATACAGCGGCACCGGCAGGTGCAGGTCGCGCGCGGTCAGGCGCCCGATGGCGGCGGCGACGCCGTAGGAGGCGATGATCACCTGCGCCAGGTTCTGCACCAGCGTGGTGCGCGAATTCAGCAGCGCCTGGGTGGCGTTCAGCACGTCCAGCGTGGTGCGGCTGCCGACGATGGCCTCGCGCTCGACGCCTTCCAGGGCGATCTCGTTGGCGCGGATCGCCGCGCGGGTGCTGTCGGCGGCGGCCTTGGCGGCGATCAGCGTGTCCCAGGCCTGGATCGCGTTCTGCACCGCGGTGCGCTTGGCGTCGTCGATCAGGCGGTTGGTCTGCTGCTCGGTCTGGCGCGCCTGGCGCACGGCGGCGTATTCCGAACCGCCCTGGTAGAGCGGCACCGAGACCTGCGCGGTCACCGTATAGCCGTTCGACTGCGAAAAGGGGCTGCCGACGTTGTTCTGCTGGAACACCTGCCCCTGCAGGCTGACCTGCGGCAGCAGGGCGGCGAACGCCACATCGACCGCATCCTTGGCGGCGGCGTCGTTGAACAGGGCGGTGACCACGTTCGGATTGTTCCGGGCGGCGAAGTCCGCCGCCTGCCGCTCGGATTTCACCGGCAGCGCCAGGGGCTGCGGCTCGACCAGATCGGCTGGCGGCAGGACGCCGATGTATTGCTGGAAGGTGCTGCGCGCGGTCTGCAGGTTGCCTTCCGCCGTCTCGCGCTGGGCGCGGGCGCCTTCCAGCGCGGCCTCGGCCTGGGCGACGTCGGTGCGGGTGATCTCGCCGACGCGGAAGCGGTCGTTGGTGGCCTGCAGCTGCTTCGCCAGCACTTGCTCGTTATTGATCTGCAGCGCCAGCAGTTGCTGGTTCTGGATGACGTTGACGTAGGCCTGGACGGCGTTGGTGAAGCCGGTCTGCTCCTGCGCCAGCAAGGTGGCGCGTTCGGCGTACACTTGGTTCTTGGCGCGGTTGACGTTGGCCTCGACCTTGCCGCCGGTGTAGATCGGCTGGGTCACCGTCGTCTGGGCGCTGGCGATGTCCCGGTTGGTGCGAAACGTGAGGCTTTGCGGGCCGAACACCTCGGCCGTCTTGCCGTCGCCATAGCCGAGCTGGCCGGCCATCACCACTGTCGGCCGCCACCCGGCCAGCGCGGTCGGCACGTTTTCGTCGGTGGCGCGCAGCTTGGCCCGCTCGGCCTGCAAGGCCGGCAGGTTGGCATAGGTCATAGCCAGCGCCTCGGCCAGGGTGCGCGGCGTGCCGGTCAGTCCGGCGTGCCTCGCCGCCCCCGCGGCCCGGGCCTGTGCGACCTGGGACGCGGACAGGGTGGGCACCGGGCGGCGGGTGACGGCGGCAGGCGCACGGTACGGGTTTCCCGGCGTGACGGAACCTGACGGCGTCTGAGCCCCGGCGGTGGCCGCAAGGGCAACCAGGCTGAAGCTGGCGAGCAAAGCGTGACGCAGACCCATTCGGCACCTTTTGTTATCAAGACCGCCGGCCGTCCCGGCAGACTTATCGGACCGTTATCTGAAGAAATCGTTAACGCGGCCGGGAAAACCCGCGCAACCCCCCGTCGGGGCTTCATTTCGGCGCATTGCCGGCGCAATGTCCAGCATTCGGTTCCGCCCGGCAACCCGCCAGGCAGAAATGATTGTCAGAACTGGAACACCGGCGCCCGGCGCAGCGACGGTATCGGCGGCGTGGCGCAGTCGAAAATCGGCGTCAGGCCCAGCCCGCCTGCGGTCATCTCGGCCTGCACCGCGCAGGTGGTGCGGCCGTCGCGGCAGACCGGGGCGAGCAGGCGGCCAGTCTCCTGGTGCAGTTGCGCCGCCAGGGCCGGGGGGATGTCCTGCACCGCGCCCTCGATCAGGATCAGGTCGTAGGGCGCGTGGCTCGGCCATCCGGCGGCGAGCGGCCCGGACACCAGGGTGACGCCCGGCGCCTGATCCGGCAGCACGGAGCCGGCGACCGCCAGCAGCGCGGGGTCTTCCTCCAGCGCCACCACGCGGCAGCCGCAGGCGGCCAGGACGGCGGCGCCATAGCCGGTGCCGGCGGCGACCACCAGCACCCGTTCCTGCTCCTGCAGCATCGCCGCCTGCAGCAGGCGGGCGAACACCATCGGTTCCATCAGGTAACGGCCGTGGCCCAGCGGCACGTCCTCGTCCGCATAGGCGAGCGCGGCCGCGGCGGCCGGCAGGAACCGCTCCCGCGGGAGGCGGCGCATGGCGGCCAGGATGCGGGGATCCGTCACCTTGTTGGGGCGGACCTGGCTGTCCACCATGCGGCTGCGGGCGTCGGCGAAGAGATCGATTTCCGTGGACATTTCGGACTCGGCTGTGAGGGATGTGGCACCTTATAGCCACGCGGGCGCCGCACAGCCAAGCCGTTGCCGGAGATGACGGTTGCGCCGGATCAGGCGGCGTCTTCCTTGCGGTCGCGAATCCGCACGTAGGCCAGCCTGGCGTGCTCGTCGCAGTACGGCTTGCCGGGCAGCGAGGCCTCGTCGCAGAAACGGAAGTTCTTGGTGCCGGGCTCGCCGATGGGCCAGCAGCAGGCCGGCGCGGACCGCCGGACCGGGGGCGGCGGCGGGGCGGCGACCACCGGGCGGACCGGCTGCACCAGCGCCGGCGCGGCCGAGGGGATAGGCATGGGGACAGGCCCGGGGACAGGCCCGGGGACAGGCATGGGGG
>NZ_NHRY01000082.1 GCF_002937115.1 Rhodopila globiformis
GTCGGATACCGCCATGCCTACGTAGCCTCCAAAACAACCAGATCACGTCTTCATCCGATCAGATCAGAGACCTGGCTTCGGCGCTACCCCATCCCGAGCCACCCCCCCGGAACCCAATAAGAGCCTTACTTATTGCTGCTGTTTGCGTTCTGCGCCGACAGTCTTTTCCCGGCCATTGTCGGCATGTTCCACGGCAATTATATCCACATCTTTAAGGTCCTTGCGGCGCCTACCATCCCCTTCCTGATCACGATCAAGCAGATTGGAACGCGGCTGGCTACAGGTGGAGGGCCATGGCTTCCTGTGACAGGCAGCTATGCCATGGTCATGTCCTACTGGTTTGAACTTCTCACATCCACGGCGCTCTATCCGATGACGATCGCGCTTCTGGCAGGCAAACGCAGGCTTGCGAGGGTTCTCGGCGTCTTTGCGGTGTTCTGGGTACTGCTCACCCTGTTCGGCTTCGTCCGCGCGACTTGCGGATGGAACGTCGACGTGTGCGGGTGGTAGCGGGAGCGGTTGGGGGGTAGATGGCCGGGACACGCCCGACCATGACGGAGAGAGAACGTCCGTAGCCCCTACACTACCTCCCTTGCCGCCAGCGCCTTCACCGCCTGGTCCACCAGCTCCTGAATAATCTCCGCCACCGGCTGGATATGCGTCACCATCCCCACCGACTGCCCGGCCATCACCGACCCGGTCTCGATATCCCCCTCGATCACCGCCCGCCGCAGCGCGCCGGCCCAGAAGCGCTCGATCAGCAGCTGCGCCGCCTCCTTGGTGATCGCCCCGGACAGGAACTTGTCCCGCGTCTCCGCCTGGTGCGCCAGGAACTTCTTCGTCCCCTCGTTCACCAGACCGCGCACCGGGATCACCGGCAGCCGCGGGTCCAGCTCCACCGACGGCACCGCATCCCGCGCGGCCGCCTGCACGAAGAACTTCTTGAACTTCTCATGCGCGATCGACTCGACGGACGCCGCGAACCGCGTGCCCAGCTGAGCCCCCGACGCGCCCATCTCCAGGTACGACAGGATCGCCTCGCCCCGCCCCAGCCCGCCGGCGACGAAGATCGGCACGTCGCGCAGGTGCGGCAGGATCTCCTGCGCCAGCACGGTCAGCGACACCGGGCCGATATGCCCGCCGGCCTCCGACCCCTCGATGACGATCGCATCCGACCCCAGGCGCGCGAACCGCTTCGCCAGCGCCAACGCCGGCGCGAAGGTGATCAGCTTCGCCCCGCCGTCCTTCACCGCCCGGATCGCCGGCCCGGGCGGGATGCCGCCGGCCAGCACGATGTGCCCCACCTTGGCATCCAAAGAAACGCGGATCAGGTCGTTCAGCTCGGGATGCATGGTGATCAGGTTGACGCCGAACGGCTTGTCGGTCAGCGCCTGGGTGCCGGCGATCTGCTCCTCCAGCTGCGCCGGGCTCATCGCCCCGCAGGCGATCACGCCGAAGCCGCCGGCGTTGGAGATCGCGGAAACCAGGTGCTTCTCGCTCAGCCAGCTCATGGCGCCGCCCATGATGGCGTAGCGGCAGCCCAGGAATTCCGTGCCGCGCGCCCAGAGACGATCCAGCCGCGCACGGGCGGCGTGCAGGCATTCAGTTTGCATCGAGGCCATACGCGGTATGCAGGGCTCGGACGGCGAGCTCGGTGTACTCGGCGGCGATCAGCACGCTGACCTTGATCTCGCTGGTGGAAATCACCTGGATGTTGATCGCCTTGTCAGCCAGCGCCCGGAACATGGTGTTGGCCACGCCCGCATGGCTGCGCATGCCGACGCCGACGACGCTGATCTTGGCGACGTTCGGGTCCTCCTGCAGCTCGCCGTAGGCAATCTGCCCCTTCACGTCCGCCAGCGCCTGGCGCGCCCGCGGCAGGTCCGCCTTGCCGACGGTGAAGGTCATGTCGGTGGTGCCGTCGGCCGAGATGTTCTGCACGATCATATCGACGTTGACGTTCTGATCGGCCAGCGCGCCGAAGATGCAGGCGGCGATGCCCGGACGGTCCGGCACCCGCCGCAAGGTGAACTTCGCGTCGTCACGGGAATACGCGATCCCCGCCACATTCTCTTTTTCCACGATCTCGTCCTCATCAACCACCAGGGTTCCGGTATCCTCGCCCGGCAGGGCGTCGGTGAAGCTGGACAGCACCCGGACCCGGACCCGCTCGTTCATCGCCAGTTCCACGCTGCGCGTCTGCAGCACCTTGGCGCCGACGGACGCGAGCTCCAGCATCTCCTCATAAGTGATCTTCGCCAGCTTGCGCGCCTGCGGCACGATGCGCGGATCGGTCGTGTAGACGCCGTCCACGTCGGTGTAGATGTCGCAGCGGTCCGCCTTCAGCGCCGCCGCCAGCGCCACCGCCGAGGTGTCCGACCCGCCGCGGCCCAGCGTGGTGATGCGGTTGTCGTCGGCCAGGCCCTGGAAGCCGGCGACGATCGCCACCTGCCCGGTCTCCATCCGCCGGATCAGCTCGGCGCCGGGGATCTCCTGGATGCGTGCCTTGCTGTGGGCGCGGTCGGTGCGCAGCGGAATCTGCCACCCCTGCCAGGACCGCGCGTCGATGCCCAGGTCCTGCAGCGCGATCGCCAGCAGGCCGGAGGTCACCTGTTCCCCGGTGGCGACCACGGCGTCATATTCGCGGGCGTCGTGCAGCGGCGACAGGTCGGTGCAGTACTTGACAAGCTGGTTGGTGACCCCGGCCATTGCCGAGACGACGACGGCGACCTGGTTGCCATGCTCGACCTCCCGCTTGACGCGCTGCGCCACATTGCGGATGCGGTCGATATCGGCGACGGATGTGCCGCCAAATTTCATCACGATACGGGTCATACAGGGTGATCGGTTGCCAAATTGATGTGCGGGCGCACACATACTGATCACAGGCCACAGGAGCAACCATGAGTAACGCCACCGTCTCGGCGGAAGAGGTAGGAAAATTCAGCCAGCTGGTCTCGCGCTGGTGGGATCCGCACGGTCCGATGCGGCCGCTGCACCAGATGAACCCGGCCCGCATCGGCTGGATCGACAAGCTGGCCAGAGGGGCAACCGGCAGCCCGAAGCGGGTGCTGGACATCGGCTGCGGCGCCGGCCTGGCCGCCGAGGCGATGGCCCGGCGCGGCCACGACGTGCTGGGAATCGACGCCGGCAACGACATGGTCGAGGCCGCCCGGGCGCACGCCGAGGGCAAGGGCCTGACGCTGACCTACCGCAACTGCGTCGCCGAGGACCTCGTCGCCGAAGGCCGCCGCTTCCAGGTGGTCACCGCGTTGGAGGTGATCGAGCACGTCCCCGACCCCGCCGCCTTCGTCCACGTCATCGCGCAACTGCTGGAGCCGGGCGGGCTGCTGGTGCTGTCAACCGTCAATCGCACCACCCGCGCCTGGCTGATGGCCAAGATCGGCGCCGAATATATTTTCCGCCTGTTGCCGATCGGCACGCATGACTGGAAGACGTTCATCACGCCGGCGGAACTCGGGGCGATGATGCGCGCGGCCGGGGTGCGGGTGACGCAGACCACCGGCCTGCTGCCCGAGCCGCTGACCGGAAGCTGGCACACCGGGCGGGACGTCGGGGTCAACTACATGATCGCCGGGGTGCGGTAGGGGCGTCGCGCCTGCCCGGCAGGATCGGCCGCACGCGGTCCTGCCGCCGCGACCGGTCCGGCGGCGTGTCGGTGGCTTCATCATCGGCGGCCGGCCGCTCGGCGATGGCTCGGTGCGCCGCCATCAGCGCGACGAGGGCGGCAGCGCCGCCGGCGTGAATAATCTGCATGGATGCGCGTCCTGTCGTGGATCAGGGGCCCGGACGGGGAATGCGCTGTCCGTCCGGGGCGTCGCGTGGCAGCACGCGCCGGACCAGGAACCGGCAGGCGCGTGACAGCAGCGCGCCCGGCCCGTCCGGCAGCCCCGGCGCAAACTCGCCGCCGGATGCCGACAGCAGGGTGGCGCGGAACGCCTTCTCAGCCAGGCGATCGAGGGTGTCGGCGGCATCCGTCGCGCCGCCGGACCCGACCGGAGTCGCGGCGCGGCGCGCAACGGCTGCCATGACGGTGCGGAGCGCGCCGGCACCTGCAGCCTTCCCCATGTCCCGGCATGCTGCCGTCCACCGGCGGACGGCCAGCAGCAGGATGCAGCCCGCGATCTGATAATCGCCTGTCGTCGTCCAGGTCGGGTCAGTCAGGGACGGCAGCGGCATGATCTGGTCCACCGGGTGGGCTCCTGTCGATGCGGCGCAGTCTGCCCTAAATGAGAATGCGTCGCAATATCATATCCGCGTGCGCCCAACCGGGTTGGCTCCCGCGCGATCGGGAGAGGCAAGCCGACGGAGCAAGGCCACCCTCTTGCGTCATGGCCCTGCTCAGGCTTGTCCGGGGGAGTGCCATGACGATCCGGGTGTGCCGTCGCCCTGATCGACCGGCCTGCAGACTGCTGCAGCGCCTGGTGTTGGCCGCCGAAGATTTCGTCCTCATCCCTGGGCTCTTGCGACGACCGGGGGTGTCGTCCCGGGGTGAGTCAAGGCGGCGGCGGAGCCTGGATTGGCGACCGATTTTCAACACGGAGAACGCGAAGAACCACAAGCAACTGTCTTTTTTGTTTCGGCTTCATCATCAGGTTTCCCGAATTTTGGACACGCGTTATCGTTCCGCAATCGCGGCTGGTATGGCCCGGCCTTCATCATGGTGAGGCCGGGCACTGCCGCCCTCAAGCACGCGTCGCGCCGCTGCGCGGTGGCCTGCGGCCCTGCTTGACCGCGGCACCGCCCGGCCTTGCGGGGATGATCAGGCCGGGACGAAGAAACGGCCCCCAGCCGAACCAAGAAACCGGATCAGGCCCAGGCGCCGCCCATTACTCCACAGCCCCCGCCGTGGTGACGCCGCGGACACAGACATGCCCGGCGTTCCAGGCCTGGCCAGTGCGCTGCATCGCGTTCAGCCCGGTCAGCATCTTGTGCATGACCGCCACCAGGGCGACCTTCTTGAGCTTGCCGGCCGCCAGCAACCGCTCATGGAACGCCTTCATCACCGCGTTGTGCTGGATGGCGGACAGCGCCGCCATGTAGAGCAGGTTGCGCAGCCCGACCCGCCCGCCGCTGATATGGCGCTGACCGTTGCGCGCGCCGCTGTCGTCATCGAACGGCGCCACCCCGACCAGGGCGGCGATCTTGCCGGCGGACAACCGGCCCAGCTCGGGCAGCCAGGCCAGCAGCGCGGTGGCGGTCACCGCGCCGATGCTGGGCATCGTGCACAGCCGCGCGCGGTCCTGCGCGATCGCCTGATCGGTTGCGACGACGGCCGCGATGGCGTGATCGACTGCCGCCATCCGGGTCCGCAACAGCTTGATATGGCTGGCCATCTGCGTGCGCATGGCGGGCACGCGCAGCAGCCGGGCTTGGTTGCGCGCGGCGATCAACTGCGCCATCAGGAACTGCCGGGTGGTCAGCATCTTGTCCAGCCGCTCGCGCACCAGGTCGCGCTCGATCGGCGCCAGCGCCACGGTGGCGGCGAAATGCGCGATGCGGCCGGCGTCGATGCGGTCGTTCCTGGCGGGCGAGATGGCCTTGGCGAAGTCACGCACCCGCTTGGGATTGACGAGGCGCGGCTGATGCCCGGCATCGGCCAGCGCGTAGGCCAGTGTGCGCTCGATCCCGCCGGCGGCTTCCATCGCCACCCCGCTGACCGGCCGCGCGGCGAGCCAGGCCAGCAGGTCGGCGATGCCGGCGTCGGTGTGGGGAAAACGGATAGTCTCGCGCTGCGGGTAGCTGCCGACATCGAGCCATTTGCCGCTGATGTCTATGCCAACCCAGATGGGCTGTGCCGTAACTGTAACTCTCTGCCTTGCTGGTGCGGGGTTGCGACCCCGGGCAACTGTTCGGGTTGTGACAGGCGGCGATCGGGGCCACGCTCCGCGGCGAATTCAATCGATGGCCAAACGGCCTGCCGATCGCATCGCGGGGCCGGGCTGCAGACCCGGCCCCGCAACACCAGCATTATGGCACAAAACGAAGACACAAGGGCCGCGGAGCGTCCCGGGGGCAGCAAGCCAATCGGCTCATTGGCGCCGCCGGTTGATTTGGGCGCTTTGCGCGAAGCGCAGTACTTTTTTCTCCGTGGCCCTTCGTGGATTCTCCGTCCCCTCCGTGTTGAAAATCGGCCAGTGCAGCACGCACCGCCCTTTCTCCGGTGGCAGCCCAGGCCTCAGCAAGAACCTCCGGACCGGCCTCGCCAATCAGGACCTTGCCAGCCAGCCGACGGCGGCGAGGCAGGCGGCGGGCATCGCCACCACCGCCCAGGCGGCGTGGCCGGTTTTCGTCAGCGCCGCGGCGACCGCCACCACCGCGGCGACGGCTGCCACGTTGCGGGCATCGCCGAACAGGGTCTTCAGCAGCGCCTTCATGCCGCGGCCACCCGCCGCCCACGGACCAGCGGCACCAGCGCCTGGCCGCCCGCCAGGAAGAACGCCTCCAGCCCCAGCAGGCTCCAGTCGCCCAGCGGCCAGACAGCCCCGGCCAGGGCCTCCAGCGTCCAGAACGTGCCGAACGAGACGATCATCGCGCCGACGATGAACTTGATCGCGTTCTCCGGCACCCGGCGCAGCGGCGCGCGGATCGCCAGGCCGGTAGTGAACACTACCAGCAGCGCGGCCAGGGCGGCGATCCCGTTGGAGACCCAGGCACGGCTGTGCAGGCTGAAGGCAACGACGATCAGCCAGACCTCCAGCCCCTCCATCAGCGTGCCCTTGTAGGCGACAAGCCAGGCGGCGAACCAGTCGGCCCTGCCGATGCGGGCACGGGTTTCGCGGAACTCGGCATCCTCGTCGTGCAGCGGCTTCAGCCCGGCCTGGCGGGCGATCGCCTTCGCCATCCAGCGGACGCCGAACAGCAGCAGGAACACGCCGATGACGAACTGGATCGCCTGCATGTTCAGGCCGGCGGACAGCGCGCCGCCGGTCGCCACGGTCAGCACCGCCAGGGTGCCAAGCCCCGCCGCGGCGGCGCCCAGGGCAGCCGCCCAGCCGATGGTCAGGCTGACGGCGAGGACGATGGTGAAGGCCTCGACCCACTCGACCCCGGCGGTCAGGAACAACGGCAGGAAAGCCGGCCAGTCCATACGCTCGATCTCCCCGGCGACAGCGCCGCCGCCATAACGGCAACGCGGCGCGCGTGCAACCGCCCGGCGACCCCGGCATCACCGTGTTGTGTGCGCCGATCGGCGTTCTCGCCTTGGCACGGCCTTGCATCCGCGGAAAGGTTTTCCGGTCACGACCAGCGCGCGGGCTGCCTGCGCCATCCCATCCGGGCCATGAAGAACCGGCACGGCGGCTGGGCGGGTTCCGTCATGGGCATGGCACGTCATGCGCATGACACGTCACGGGCATCACCTGGGCGCAACTCAGGCCTTCGATCCGAACCAACAACGGGAGACGCATCATGCCGCTTGGAACGCTGAAGCTTCCGACCATCGACCAGTTGCGCGACGTCGCCGACGACCTGGGCATGACGCTCAGCGACGACGAGCTGTCGCAGCACCAGGCCGCCCTGACGGGCGCCATTGCCGCCTACAACGCGGTCGACCAGATGCCGGACGAGCTGCCGCCGGTCACCTATCCCCGCCTGCCGGGCATCCGGCCGCAGCCCGAGGACAACAAGTACGGCGCCTGGTACGTCAAGACAACGATCGGGGGCGCCCCGTCGGGCAAGCTGAAGGGCAAGACCGTTGCGGTGAAGGACAACATCATGGTCGCCGGCGTGCCGATGATGAACGGCGCCTCGACGCTGGAGGGCTACGTGCCCGACGTCGACGCCACGGTCGTCAGCCGCATCCTGGACGCCGGCGGCACCATCGCCGGCAAGACGGTGTGCGAGTATTTCTGCTTCTCGGGCGGATCGCACACCTCCAGCACCGGGCCGGTGCACAATCCGCACAAGCCGGGATATTCCGCCGGCGGATCGTCCTCGGGCAGCGCCGCGGTGGTGGCGGCGGGCGAGGTGCCGATGGCACTGGGCGGCGACCAGGGCGGGTCGATCCGCATCCCGTCGGGCTGGTGCGGCGTCTACGGCATGAAGCCGACGCACGGGCTGGTTCCCTACACCGGGATCATGCCAATTGAGACCACCGTGGATCATACCGGGCCGATCACCGCGACGGTGGAGGACAACGCGCTGCTGCTGGAGGTGCTGGCCGGGCCGGACGGACTCGACCCGCGGCAGTATGGCGCGCAATCGCGCCCGTTCCGCGACGCCGTCGGCCGCGGCGCCTCGGGGCTGCGCATCGGCGTCGTCCAGGAAGGCTTCGGCCTGCCGGTTTCCAGCGAGTCGAGCGACGCCCTGGTGCGGGAGGCGGGCGAGCGGTTCCGCGGCCTGGGCGCGACGGTGGAGCAGGTGTCCATCCCGCTGCACAGCCTGGGCCTGGCGATCTGGCTGCCGATCGCCGCCGAGGGCGCAACGATGCAGATGATGCTGGGCAACGGATACGGCTTCAACTGGCAGGGGCTTTACGTCAATTCGCTGATCGACGCGCACAGCAACTGGCGCAACCGGGCGGACGAGCTGTCCGATACGCTGAAGAACACGATGCTGCTCGGCCACTACATGGTCACGCGGCATCGCGGGCATTACTACGCCAAGGCGCAGAACCTGGTGCGCCGGCTGCGCGCCGCCTATGACGCCGCGCTGTCTGGCTATGACCTGCTGCTGATGCCGACCTTGCCGATGCCGGCGACGAAGATCCCGGCGGCGGATGCGCCGACCAGCGAGATCATCCAGCGCGGGCTGGAAATGATCGTCAACACGGCGCCGTTCGACTGCACGCACCACCCGGCGATGAGCATCCCCTGCGGCCTGACGGACGGCCTGCCCGTCGGCGCCATGCTGATTGGCCGGATGAACGATGAAGAAACGATCTACCGGGCGGCCGGAGCGTTCGAGAAGGGCGTGGACTGGCGGTCGCTGAAGCAGGGATAGAGGCGCGGCACTTGCCGCCGGCGTAATGGGATTCCGGTCGGCTGCCCGGGGCGCAACAGTCCCGGGTCTGCCGGCGCCGTAGCGGCCGCTTCCCCGGCGTGCATCCGGCCCGCCAGCGGCACGGCGATCGGCGTTCCCCAGCCGCGACCGCAGGTTGCAACGAATTCTTCTCTGCGCGCTCTGCGCCCCGCTCGGCGGTCTCTGCGTTGAATCGCGGTGGCCGGGGCGCCACCGGCGTTTCGGGTTGGGCGGGTCACTGGCAACGCTGTTCTTTGTTGCGCCATCGCATTTTTGCAACGCAGAGCGCACAGAGCGGGGCGCAGAGCGCGCAGAGAAGAATTCGTTGCAACCTGCGGTCGCTTTGGCTTTGCATCGACTGCGGTGCTCCGCCCATCCGGGGCGGGACGGCCGAACGGTCGTTTGTCCAACTCAACCACAGGCGGGAACGTTTCCGGCCGGCCGACATGCGCCTCCTCGACAAGAACCGTCGCAATAGCGGCGTCTCCAGCGGCCCTGGAATTCGAGACAACGAAGCTATTCGCAATAGTCGATTGTCCGGCGCCAGCCGATCGGCGCATATACCCGGACCTAACGAGACAGAAAAACAAGGGGGACCCACCCATGCGCACCGATATCTCATTCAAAACGGAAGACGGCACGATCCTGCGCGGCTGGCACTACCTGCCGGACAGCCGGGCCGGCAAGGTGCCGACGATCGTCATGGCGCACGGCTTCTCCGCCGTGAAGGAGATGTACCTCGACCGCTTCGCCGAGACCTTCGCCGCCGCCGGCCTGGGCGCCGTCGTGTTCGACAACCGCAACTTCGGCGCCAGCGACGGCGAGCCGCGGCAGGAGATCGATCCCTGGCAGCAGGTCCGCGACTACCGCGACGCCATCACCTATGCCCAGTCCCTGCCCGAGACCGACGCCGATCGCATCGGTGTCTGGGGATCGAGCTACAGCGGCGGCCATGTCCTGGTGCTGGGCGCCATCGACCGCCGGGTGAAGTGCGTCGTCGCGCAGGTGCCGCTGGCCAGCGGCCACGACAACGCCCGCCGGCTGATCCGCTCGGATTATTTCGCCGGCCTGCAGGCGGCGTTCGACGAGGATCGCCGCGCCCGCATGGCTGGCAAGCCGCCGGCGATGCTGCCGGTGGTGGCCGAGGACCCGACCGCGCCCTCGGCCCTGCCGACGCCGGACAGTTGGGCGTGGTTCTCCGAGACGGGCCGCACGCGGGCGCCGTCGTGGCGCAACGAGGTGACGTTGCGCTCGGTCGAGATGTTCACCGAATACGAGCCGGGCAGCTATGTCGGCTTCATCAGCCCGACGCCGCTGATGATGGTCGTGGCGCTGGGCGACGTGCTGACGGTGGCCGATCTGGCGCTGGCCGCCTATGAGCGGGCGCTGGAGCCGAAGCGGCTGGTGGCCCTGCCGGGCGGGCACTTCGACGCCTACGTCAAGGACTTCGATGCGTCGGCGAAACCGGCAGCGGCGTGGTTCGTGCAGCACCTGGCTTCCCGGTAGCCGCGCGGGAGGTTGCGCGGCGGGGCAAGGCCGGCGCCCGGTCCGTTGCCCCGCCGTCATGGCCGGGCGTGTCTCCGTCGCCATCAGGAGTGGGCGGCGGTTGGCGAAGGGTGTGGTGCCCCGGTCCGTTGCCTCCCCGTCATGGCCGGGACACGCCCGGTCATGACGATAGAGGGACGACCTTGCTCCGCCGGGAAGACGGCCCGGCCATGACGGCGAAAGAACAATCCTACGCCCGCGCCCCACCCTTGCCCCACAACCGCGCCGAGGCAATGTCCGCCCCCTGCCGGCAGGCGCGGAACTTCGCCCACACCACATCCTCGCTTACCCATTCCCATCCGGCGAACGTGCCGAAGCCGCAATCGCTGCTGGCAATCACACGCTCACGGTCGCCGACCGCCGCAACCGCGCGTTCGATCCGCTCGGCGACGACCTCCGGGTGCTCGACGAAGTTGCTGGTGCTGTCGATGACGCCGGGAAGCAGCACGAATTCGCCGGGCAGCTTGTGGCGGGCGAGCGCCGCGACCTCGTGCTGGTGGCGGGGATTGGCCATCTCGATCGACAGCCCGCCGACTTTCGCCTGGTACAGCACCGGCAGCAGCGGTTCCAGCGCGATGTCGTGCACGTGCGGGCCTTCCCAGTTGCCCCAGCAGATGTGCAGCCTGACCCGGTCGCGCGGGATGCCCTCCAGCGCCAGGTTGATCGCCGCCACGTGGGTTTCGACGACCTTCACGTATTCCGCGTCGGATTTGTCCTGGAACAGGAACACCCGCTCCATGGCCAGGTCGGGCGCGTCGATCTGCAGCAGCAGGCCGCTGTCCACCACCGCGCGATACTCCCGGTGCATCTCGCGCGCCAGCGCGTTCACATAGGCCTCGTGCGAGTCGTAGTAAGCGTTCAGCATCGTGGTGGCGATGATGCCGGGCGACGGCGCGGTCATGAAGGTTTCGGTGAAGGGCGGCTTCTGTTCGGCGGCGTGACGTTTGGCCCGCTCGATTTCCGCCTGCGTCAGGCTGATGTCCTCGTACTTGACCGGCCCCACCGCCTGCGGCGCGCCGAACACCTTGCCGGTGCGCGGGATGCGCGCCTGCAGGCGGGCGGCGAACAGCGGGAACTCGGTGAACTCGGGCGGCGCCGGGCGTTTCGATTCGCCACCGAATCCTGTCATCCGCTGCGGGATATAGGTCTGGAAGCCGACCCGCCCCTGCTCGCCGTCGTTGCCGACGTCGACGCCGGCCTCGCGCTGCTTCTGCATGACATAGGCGACGCGGCGGTCGATCTCCGCGGTCAGTGCGGTGCGGTCGATCGTCGAGCCGGCTTCGTCCTCGATCAGCAGGTCGGTCAGGCGCTCGCCGCGCGGCAGGCTGCCGACATGCGTGGTGAGTATGTGGCTGTCGCTTTTCTTCATGGTTCTTGTCCTCCCCGTTCGATGCGGCGATCCGGCAACGCCCGGTGCGGCCGTTGCCTGCGCCGCGATGATTTTCTTCGAGCCAGGCAACGAAGTCCGCAAGTCGCTGCCACGCCCAGCATACCAGCAAATCCCACCGGATCATAAGCGCCCGCCGTTGCGATCCCCTGCAACCGGTGCCCGGGCAACTGCATTGTCACTGCGACGGGTGGCGCGGGCGTTCTCTCGCCGTTGTGGTTGGGGCGCGGCCGTTGCTACCCCGTCATGGTGGGCGAAGGCCCACCATCCACGCCTTTTGCCGATACCAGTACCGCAAGGCGTGGATGGCGGCCCTGCGGCCGCCATGACGACGGGACAGTGCGCCGCGTCCCGTCGCCTAAATTGGCGCCAACGGGGACACACCCGGCCATAACGAGAGGGCGACGACCGGCGCCTGCAAGACCGCATTTTCACAGGAGAAAGCCATGCGCATCGAATCGGTGTTCCTGTTCGACCTCGACGGCACGCTGGTGGACAGTGTCTATCAGCACGTCCTCGCCTGGAAGGAAGCGCTCGACCACGAGGGCATCGACCTCTCGGTCTGGCGCATCCACCGCCGCATCGGCATGAGCGGCGGCCTGTTCATGCACCAGTTGCTGCGCGAGACCAATCTGGAAATCAGTGCCGAGCGGCTCGATCGGCTGCGCCGCCTGCACGCCGCGGCGTATCAGCGCCACGCCGATCAGGTCCGGCCGCTGCCGGGCGCGCGGGCGCTGCTCGATGCGCTGGATGCCGGCGGCCTGCGCTGGGCCATCGCCACCAGCGGCCGGATGGAGACCGCGGGCGCCAACCTGCAGGCCCTTGGCGTGGATCCCGCCCGGGTGCCGGTGGTGACGCGCGACCAGGTCAGGCATGCAAAGCCGGATCCGGATCTGTTCCTGGCGGCCGCCGCCCGGCTGGAGGCGCCGATTGAAACCGCGATCATCGTCGGCGACTCGATCTGGGACATGCTGGCCGCGCGGCGCTGCCGGGGACTTGGGGTTGGCGTGCTGTCGGGCGGCTATGGGCAGGAAGAACTGGAGCGGGCCGGCGCGATCCGGGTTTACGAGGACCCGGCCGATTTGCTGAAGCATATCGATGAGGTCGCCGGGCGGCGGTAGGATCGGCGCAGGCGACGCCTGGCGCCTGCGTTATCGCATGCTCTCCCTGTAGCCCGGATCGTCCTCAGGCAACAGGCCGGTGTCCGGATGTCCCGCATGACGTGGCGACGCCGGAAACGCCTTGCGACATCCCGGTCTTTGCCCGAGGCTGTCATGCCGGTCCGGATCAGGCAACGCCGCCGCACCCGTCTGGTCGCGGCCGTCAAATACGCGGGATGTATGGGCGAGCGCGGCAAGTGATTCGTTAATAAGCTTGCGGCTCTCGGTCCGGATTCGCAGCATGAGAGCTTCGTCGCGCTCCTGGACATGATCGAAGGATTGGCTGTAGAGGTCATCGGCGATGGCGTAGCAGGCACAAGCGGTTTCAAGGTGGCGGGGATTGTTGGAAATTCTATAGGTTGACAGCCACTGTTCAGCGACTACGTAATTGCGAATGCAATTATAGGTTATAGCTCGCCCATTCATAAAAACCCTGGCCGGCATTGACGTCACATCCCTTCCCATAAGTTGTGTCTAACGTAACCGGGAGTTCCCCCGGCTCTGCCGGGGAGGCAGCAGCAGTTTGACATTTGCGGGGGTAGGCCCCGGTTCGCCCATCAATGAAACTCTGGAGCGTGAGCCGCCAAAGCACACGCTGATGGAGTTCCATCAATGGACGAATTCGAGAGCCTAAATCACACCAAATGGGA
>NZ_NHRY01000083.1 GCF_002937115.1 Rhodopila globiformis
TGCGTCCCTGGCGGGGGCGGCGTGGTTGATGGGGTATTTCTGTTCGCCCAGAGAAAAGGGAGGGTGGCAGAGGGCCACAGGGGATCCGGGGGACATTGCGCGGCCCGGTGCGGATGGTGCCGCCGTCTCCGGCGGATGAGCCCGTCCGGCGAGGCGGCAACGTCCGATGCCGGCTGGCCCAACGGTGCGGCGACCAGGCGCTTCGCGCGAAGCGCCATAGGGGCCCGAGCCTGAATAGCCGATCCACCTCGGCGGGTCCTGCATGCCAGCGCTATCTTGTGCGAACGGGGAGAACGCCCGTCAGCCTGGCGGTCATCCCATTCTTCGTGGCTTCGTGTCTTTGTGTTGAAGCAGCAGAAGAAACTGCACGGCCCTGTCCGCGGGCCACGGTCATCGTCCGTGCCGCTACAACCGTTGGCTTTAACACAAAGACACTATGCCACTGAGAATGGTGTATCCCGGCGGTTGCCCTGACCGTGGTTGGTAGCAGCCGGGGGCTCAATCCGCGGCAGGTGGTACTGACCAGGGGTGTTCGGAACCGCCCGTGCTGGCTCGTCCGTCCGCGATTCTCACCACGGAGGAAGAGCGAAGGACCACGAAGGGCCACGGAGACCGGACCTTGCCGGCCTGTCGGGACTTGGCCAGGCGTCATTGGGCTGGTGATGGCGGTGCAGCGCATCGATCAGCCCGGGGCTGCGCGGATGTGTCCATGCCGCGTGCCCGAAGGGGGGCTTGCGTGGTTGCATTATCTGACTCGTTCACACCCTTCGTGGCCCTTGGTGGTCCTCCGTCGTCCTCCGTGTTGAAAATCGGTCGGCGATCCGGACTCCGCCGCGGCCGTTCTCTCACCGTCATGGCCGGGCGTGTCCCGGCCATCCGCCCCCCGCCGTTCGTGCGCAGATGGCCGGGACATGCCCTACGGGATGCACAGATCTCGGAAACGGTCCGCCGCGGCGTTTCCCTTTCGTCATGGCCCGGCTTGTCCGGGCCATGACGATGGAGGAACGCTCTTGGCGCCCAGGCAAGCACTTGATTTTACGATCATTTCCGACTCGTTTCCAGGATGCGTGCATTGCGTAGGGGACACGCCCGGCCATGACGGGGTGGCACCGGCCGGGGTCCGGCGCGGGATACTGGCCGCCGTCGGTCCGATGCGGTAACATGATCCGCTGACGCAGCCCCGGCCCTTCATCCCTTGCACCCACCGGCCTATACTCCCGCCATGACTCAGCCGCCCCCCACCGCTCGCCACGCCGCCTTCGCCCGCCTGAAAGCCCTGGCCGATCGGCCGGACGGGCGGCGGATCACGCCGCTGTTCGCCGCCGATCCCGGCCGGGCCGCGCGATTCACCGCACAGCTCGACGACCTGTCGCTGGACCTCTCCAAGACGGCGATCGACGAGGCCGCCCTCGACGCGCTGTTCGCCCTGGCCGAGGCGGCGGACCTCGACGGGTTCCGCCGGCGCCTGTTCGCCGGAGACGCGATCAACCAGACCGAGCGCCGCGCGGTGATGCACATGGCGCTGCGCGCGCCGGCCGACGCCGGGCTGCGGGCGATGACGGCGCACGGCGCGGAGGACGCCGCCGCCTTCGCCGCGGCCGAACGCGACAGGATGCGCCGCCTCGTGGACTCGGTGCACGCCGGCGACGCCCGGGGCGCCACCGGACAGCGCTTCACCGACGTGCTGGCCATCGGCATCGGCGGCTCCGACCTCGGCCCGCGCGTCGCCACCGAGGCGCTGACCATCGGCCGCCGCGACCAGACACTGAACGCCCATTTCCTCTCCAACGTGGATGGCAACGCCTTCCTGGAAGCCACCCGCGGCCTCGACCCGGCGCGCACCCTGGTGGTGGTGGCGTCGAAGACCTTCACCACCCAGGAAACGTCGATGAACGCCGCCGCGGCGCGCGCCTGGATCGTCACCGCCCTGGGCGAGACAGCGGTGGCGGCGCATTTCGCCGCGGCCTCCACCAACCGCACGGCCGTCGCCGCCTTCGGCATCGAGCCCAGCCGCGTGTTCGCCTTCCAGGACTGGGTCGGCGGCCGCTACTCGCTGTGGTCGCCGGTCGGCCTGGTGATCCCGCTGGCGGTAGGTTGGAAGAAGTTCCAGTCGATGCTGGACGGCGCCTGGGCGATGGACTGCCACTTCCGCGACGCGCCGCTGCGGCAGAACCTGCCGGTGCTGCTCGGCCTTGCCGGCATCTGGCACACCAACGCGCTGGGCTGCGCGTCGCACTGCATCCTGGCCTACGACGAACGCCTGCGCCGCCTGCCGGCCCACCTGCAGCAGGTGGAGATGGAGTCGAACGGCAAGCACGTGATGCTGTCCGGCGAGCCGGTCGGCTGGGACACCTGCCCGGCGCTGTTCGGCGAGCCCGGCACCAACGCCCAGCACAGCTTCATGCAACTGGTGCACCAGGGCAGCCGGGTGGTGCCGGTCGATTTCATCCTCGCCGCCGATCCCGGCCCCGACCGGCCGGAGGCCCACCGGCCCGAGGCGCACCGGGCACTGGCCGCCAACGCCTTCGCCCAGGCCGAGGCGCTGATGCGCGGCCGCCCGGAGGCCGAAATCCGCGCCGAGATGGCGGCCAGGGGCGCGTCCCTGGCGGACATCGACGCCATCGCGCCGCACCGCGTCGCCGCCGGCGAACGGCCCTCCACCACCATCCTGTTCCGCGCCCTCGACCCGTTCAGCCTCGGCCGGCTGATCGCGCTGTATGAGCACAAGGTGGCGGTGCAGGGCTGCCTGTGGGGCATCGACAGCTTCGACCAGTGGGGCGTCGAACTCGGCAAGCAGCTCGCCGGCGGCATCCTGCCGGAACTCACGCCTGCCGCGGAGCGGCAAGGCCTGAGCGCCGGGCCGCGGCGCGAGCACGACTCCTCCACCACCGCCCTGATCGACCGCTTCCTCAGCCTGCGAGGCGAAACCTGACCTGCCGCATCCGCCTGCTGCCGGAAACCACCGTCAACCGCATCGCCGCCGGCGAGGTGATCGAGCGGCCGGCGGCGGCAGCCAAGGAGCTGGTGGAGAACGCGCTCGACGCCGGCGCCACCCGCATCAGCGTCTGCCTCGACGGCGGCGGCATCGACCGGCTGGAGGTCACCGACAACGGCCTTGGCATGACCGCCGAGGAACTCGGCCTCGCGGTGCTGCGCCACGCCACCTCCAAGCTGACCGACGAGACCCTGGTGCGGATCACCACGCTGGGCTTCCGCGGCGAGGCGCTGCCCTCCATCGGCGCCGCGGCGCGGCTGTCGATCACCGCCCGCCCGCGCGACGGGGATGCCTCGGTCATCACCGTGGAAGGCGGCGCCGTCTCCGCCGTGGCGCCGGGCGCCGGCGCGCCGGGCACGCGGGTGGTGGTGCGCGACCTGTTCTACGCCACCCCGGCGCGGCGCAAGTTCCTCAAGTCGCCGCGCAGCGAGGCCGAGCAGGTGGAAATCGCGGTGCGCCGCCTGGCGATGGCGGCGCCGCACGCGGCGTTCCGGCTGGAATGCGACGGCCGGGTGGTGTTCGAGGCGCCGGCGCAGACCCAGGCGCAGCGGGTGGCGGCGCTGCTGGGGCCCGAGGCCGCCGCGGTGCTGCTGCCGCTGGCCGAGGAACGCGCCGGTCTGGCGCTGGGCGGGTATGCCTGCGCGCCCTCGGTGACGCGGGCGACGGCGGCGGCGCAGTTCCTGGTGGTGAACAACCGGCCGGTGGCCGATCCGGTGCTGCGCACCGCGGTGCGGGTGGCCTACCGCGACGTCATCGCCGCCGGGCGCAACCCGGTGGTGGCGCTGTTCCTGGCGGTGCCGCCGGACGAGCTCGACGTCAACGTGCACCCGACCAAGGCCGAGCTGCGCTTCCGCGACCCGGCTTCCGTGCGCGGGCTGGTCATCGGCGCGGTGCGGCGGGCGCTCGGCGGCGGCACCCTGCTGGCGATGCCGGCGCTGGCCGCTCCTGATCGGCCCAACGGCACAGCAGCGGGCGATCCCGCGGCGGGCGACGCCGGCGGAACGGGTTTTCCGCCGCCGCCCAACGCCTTGCCACCTGCACCGCCGCGGCCCGGCCCGGCCTGGACGCATCCGACGCGGCCGTCCTGGCCCCGGCCGCCGCTGCGCCTGACGCCCAACCCCGCGCCACACCGCCAGATGGCCGAGGCGCAACTGCCGTTCGACGCGGCGCCGGCGGCGCGGCTCATCGATCCGGCGGTGCCGTCGCCCGACCATCCGCTCGGCGCGCCGGTCGCGCAGGTGCTGGACACTTATATCATTGCCGTCGCCGCCGACGGGTCGCTGGTGCTGGTCGACCAGCACGCCGCGCATGAGCGCCTGACGCACGAGGCGCTGCGGGCGCAGATGCTGGACGGTGGCGTGCGCAGCCAGCCGCTGCTGCTACCGGCGGTGGTCGACCTGCCCGCCGCCGACGCCGCCCGCCTGGTGGCGCGGGCGGACGACCTGGCGCGGCTCGGGCTGGAGCTGGAGGCGTTCGGCCCCGGCGCCATCCTGGTGCGCGCCATCCCGGCGGCGCTCGGCGCGCCGGAGCCGGCGCCGCTGCTGCGCGACCTGGCCGACGAGCTGGCCGAGATGGGCGAGCAGACGGTGCTGTCGGCGCGGCTGGACGCGATCCTCGCCCGGCTGGCCTGCCACGGCAGCATCCGCGCCGGGCGGCGGCTGGGCTCGGCGGAGATGGCCGCGCTGCTGCGGCAGATGGAGGCGACGCCGCGCGCCGCGACGTGCAGCCACGGCCGGCCGACGGTGCTGAAGCTGGCGAAGGCGGACATCGAGGCGCTGTTCGGCCGGCGGTAGCGTCCCGCTTCGGGTCCCGGCAGCCGCGGGCGGCCTGGCCATCCCGCCGGGCTGGCGCGGGCGAGAGCCGTCTTTCTTGCGTGCTGTGTGACCGTCATGGCGGTTCGTGTTGCAGCGCGACGCGGTTGTGACATACGGCGCTGACCGCTGCGCGCCTGCGGCTGATCGCCGGTGCTGGGGGCGCCACCGGGTTGCCGTGGAGGCATGAACCCGGTCCTGTGACAGCCTGCCGCAGGACGGCTGGGCCACGGCTTGCCGGACGACAGCGGCGGTATCCCCGTCTGCGGGCGGCCTGCGCCGCGGGTGGAGCGCCTGTCCGGAGCTGTTGACGGTGCGGCGGGTACTGCTCGCCGGAACAACCGACCCTGTTGGACGTCTCGGACGGTCTGTCGCCGGTTGCCTTGGCGACGCTCCGCAGCGACTGGGGGGCCGAGCCGCGGCGGATGGTGCCGGGGCTATCCGGAACCGTTCGTGCTTGTTCATCCTTCCGCAATTCTCAACACGGAGGAAGACGAAGGACTACGAAGGACCACGGAGACCGTGGAGTGCCCCCCATTGGCGTTAAAATAGGGCTGGCTGTTGCCTCCTCGTCATGGTCCGGCCTGTCCCTACGCAATGCACACATCCTGGAAACGAGTGGGAAATGACCGTAAAATCAAGTGCTTGCCTGGGCGCCAAGAGCGTTCCCCATCGTCATGGCCCGGCTTGTCCGGGCCACCTGTCGCGGCACACGTGCTGGAATAGGTGGCCCGGACGAGCCGGGCCATGACGAAAGGGAAACGCCACGGCGGACCGTTTCCGAGATGTGTGCATCCCGTAGGGTTTGTCCGGGCCAACTGTCGCGGCACAGTGCTGGAACGGGTGGCCCGGACAAGCCGGGCCATGACGGAATGGCAAGCATCGTGCCGCCGCCGCGCTATTTTAACGCCAATGGGAGTGCTCCCTGGATTGGGACACGGAAAATAGACACACTGTTCGAGAAGGAGAACGGATGTGTCGAACGGGCGACCACGCAGTTTCACGCGTGATTTCAAGCTGTCTGCGCTGAAGCGGATGGCGGAAACCGACAGCGTGCGGGGCTTGGCGGCGGAGTTGGGGATCGAGCGGACGCTGCTGTATCGCTGGCGGCCGAGCCCCTGGCGCAGCCGGACGCGCGGCGCAGCGGCGGATCGAAGCGTTGGAGCGGAAGATCGGCGAACAGCAAGTGGCGCTGGATTTTTTTCGCGCAGCCTTGCGGCATGTCAAGGCGCGTCGGCGGCAGACCAGCGTGCCTGGCGAGATGGTGTCTACGCCATGATCCAGGCGTCGATACAGCAGCAAGGCGTTGTTGGGATCGAGCCGTTGTGCGCGCTGGCCGGGCTGGCGCGCTCGGGCTACTACCGGCACTGGGCGGCGAGCGCGCCGCGCCAGGAGGAGACGGCGCTGCGCGATGCGATCCAGCTTCTGTCTTTGGCCGATCGCAAGCTTGGCTACCGGCCGATCACGGTGCTGTTGAAGCGCGAAGTCTAGGTGGTGAACCACCAGCGGGTGGAGCGCATCCGCCGCAGCGACAACCTGTTGTGCCTGCGCAAGCGGGCGTTTCGGCCGGCGACGACGGACAGCGAGCATGGCTACCTGATCTACCCGAACCTGGCCGCCAAGTTGGTTCCGACGGCAACGAACCAGCTGTGGGTGGCGGACATCACTTATGTTCTCCTGTCCGAACATTTTGTCTATCTGGCGGTGGTGCTGGATGCCTTCAGCCGGCGTGTGGTGGGCTGGGCACTGGCGGATCATCTGCGTGCCGAACTGGCCCTGGCGGCGCTGGACATGTCGTTACGGGAACGAGACGCTATCCCTGGCGGGCTGATCCATCATTCCGACCTCGGCATTCAGTATGCGTGCGGGGCTTACGTCAAGCGGCTGACGGCGAGGCGGATCCAGCCAAGCATGAGCCGGGCCGGCTGTCCGTGGGACAACGCCATGGCGGAGAGCTTCACGGCGACGCTGAAGCGCGAGGAGGTGGATGGCCGGGAGTATCGTGATCTGGCGGATGCCAAGGCCCTGATCGGCCAGTTCATCGAGACGGGGTATAATCGGCAACGGCGGCATTCGGCGCTGGACTATCTGGCGCCGGAGGTGCTTGAGTTGGCGCAACGATCCCGGCCGCCGCATGCGGCGGCCGGGATCGTCGAGGGAGACTGGGCAACCATGTGTGTCTAATTTCGTGTCTCACCCATGGGGGGCAGTCCAGAATATCTGTGTGCATCTATGTTTCCCCTTGTTCCGTATAATGAACCGCCCCGCTGCATCCTGGCCGGAGCGCCGGCGGCCAGTTTGTGCCGCGCTGAGAGTGCCGGATTCTGGAAACACAGATGAACACGGATGAACACAGATGATGGCCGTGCGAACACAGTCCACGTGCCACCGGCCGGCTCCGCCGGAACAAGGTATCGATTGCGGAGGGTGCCCACAGCGCGATCCATGAGTAGGGACTTATCAGCCGTAACCGGTCATTGGACCAGGCTGCTGGTCTTATCAGCCACATCCGGCAGGCTGCCAGCGGCACGTCGCGATCAGGCGGCGTCGGCCAATGGATCTCGTTCGATCAAGCCGTGATTGCGCAGCAGCGTCTCCACCGCAACCGGCGACACACTGAAATGATCGGCCACTTCCTCGATCGCTTCGGACGAAAAATCGCCGTCCAGCATGCCCTCCACCGCCTCGAACGGACTGAGGAATTCAGCCGCGAAAGCGCGCTGGACCTTCTGGCGGAAGGTGTAGGCGCGGGTCGCCGGCAAAATCGGGGCGTCGGCGCCGAACAGCAACTGATCGGCCAGCAGCCGCGCGAGTTCAAAACGCCGGCCGGTATCCCATTTCGACCGCAGCACCAGCTGCGTGGTCCCCTCCTGTTCGTTCATGACGAACGACAGCGGCGCCGTGCCGCAGGATTTATCACGATCTGGCGTGGACGTTCCCAGCATTGCCGCCAGCCGGACCGTGCCGATCGGCGCCGCGCCCAACCCTTCCTTGCGGCGCAGCGACTGAGCCAGGTGGCGGCCCTGGCGCCACGCGACTTCGTGCTGCCTTGCTGCCGTCAGGTCCGCGGCGGACAGCCGTGCCGCGTCGCTTCGCCGACCCTTGATGCCTTCAGCCTCGGCAATGGTGCGCAGGGTCGAGGCGCGCACCGGAATGCCCCCCGCCGCGTCGGCGGCCAGTTCGTCCACGCCCGCAACGCCGAGTTCCCTGGCATCCGCGACCAGTGACGCTATGGCGTCGTCATTCGCTTCATCCGGATCACGACCGAGCAGTGCCTCCAGCCGGCGGCGTTCCGCCAGCTCGGGATCAAGCCTTTCATGGACGATGTCGGCGACGATGCGTTGCAGGTTGCTGCCTTCGATCCCGTACTCGACCAAACGGTCCACGATGTGGATGAAGTAGGTGCGGATCGCCTCCTTCATCTGCTCGGTGGAGCCGAACCAGATGTTGGAGCTGATGAAGCGGAACGGCCTGGCGTCCGGACGGCTTGACGGCCGGGCAATGACGGCCGCGCGGACACCGTCGGTGCGAAAGGTGATATCCGGCCGGAGATAGCCTTCGCCAACGGCGGTCATGGTGTGGGCACGGCACCAGTCGGGCGAGCGGGGCGAGTAAGGCTCGCAGACGATCCGCCACCAGTTCCAGGCGAACCACTCGGCCGCATGATAACCGGACACCAACGGTCCCGGCCGCAAGGCATTGGCAAAGGTATCGGAGCCTTCCGTGAGCAACATGGGGCCGCTACGAATGGTGAACTGGCCGAATGCCGCCCGTTCCTCGGGCTCGCCTTCGTCCAGTCTCTCGGGCGCGAGGCTGATTTCCAGCGCTTGATTCATCGCTTGTTCCACTCGCTCAGTACTTCGGCGCGCATGTGCCGGTCATCGTCGCTCAGTCGATATCCATGGTAAACGGTTTCCTGCCCAGGCTTGGTCCTGGCTTCGTATACGTCAGCATTTCCGTCAACCGTCCAGACATACTTGGGAAGCTGGCCGGGCGCGGGGCGGCTGATCATGCCCTTCCGGATGCCCTGTCGCAGCAATGTCTCCGCCTCATCCCTGAGGACGATGCGTTTGTCGTCACAGACCGCCTTCGAGGGGCGTGGGCTGACGGGTGGATCGAACCCGTAATCGCCCGGACGCAGCTTGTGGTATGCGGGCCGCCATAGCGGGCGGTTTCGGCCATGTGCCGCAACGCTTCGACGGACAGCGTGCCGACCGGAAGTATCCTGCGGTCGGGCCGGTTGCCTTGGCGGTTCTTCGTCATCGCGGGGCTGCTCAGAGTGACAGCCGGTCCTTAACGTCGCCGGTCCTTAACATCGAAGGCGACGGCTGTCTCGGCAAACCCCGGTTCGCGCTGGAAGCGGCGGCAGACATGAACCGGTCGATGAGCCAAACCGGCGGCTGTCCGGACAACAGCCAGGATGAAGCCGCTAATGCCGGACCATCCCGCCACCCGGCAGGTTCTGCCGCCAGAACCGGCGCAGCCCCAGCACGCAGACCGGCAGCACCTGGGCGGCATCCTGCACCAGTGCCTCCAGCGCATCGTCGGACAGAGCCTCATCCCCGCGCTCGTCCTCGGACAGCGTCATGCCGGCCAGGCTGGCGATCGGGATCAGCAGCGTCGAGGCGTCCTCGTCTGCCAGCGCCGGCTGCCACGCCGCCGAGCGCAGGCTGACGGCCTGCATGAAACCCGCAGCCCAGTCCTCGGCCACCGTGGTGCCGCCCTCGTCCTGCCACAGGATCACGCTGTACTGAAGCTGGGTCGCGTCCAGCCCGGCCTCGATCGCGGCGTAGCGGTCGAAGATGGCGCTCTCGACCGCCGCCTGCTCCGCGGCATCGGCGTACTCCGGTTCCTCGTTGTCCCAGATCTCGGGCAGCCATTCCTCGCGGGGCACGACTTCGGGCCCCGCCACCAGCCCGGCCAGGAAGCCATCCAGCTCCGACAGGTCCATGCAGCCCGACGGCGCGCTGGAGGAGTTCAGGAAATTGGCGAGTTCATCGAGGGACACCGTGCCACCGTTCACTGCTGTAAGCTGGCAAATATAGGAACGCCACCTCACGGAATGAAACGGTCCGTTGTGTGACATATCAAGCGGTCCTTCTTTCCGCCCGCCTGTCAAGCAAGAATTGATTCCGTCCCAGCCGCAGGAGCGATCGCCATGCCGACCATCCGCACCGTCTGCGCCCATGACTGCCCCGACATGTGCTCGCTGCTGGCGCATGTCGAGGACGGGCGGCTGACGCGCATCCAGGGCGATCCGGACCAGCCGTTCACCGCCGGCTTCGCCTGCGGCAAGGTCAACCGCGACACGGACCTGCTGTATTCGCCCGAGCGTCTGGCCACGCCGCTGCGCCGTACCGGGCCGAAGGGCAGCGGGCAGTTCCGGCCGATGGACTGGGACACGGCGCTGGACGAGATCACCGCCCGCTGGAAAGCCATCATCGCCGCCGACGGGCCGCTGGCGATCCTGGGCTATGCCTACAGCGCGCACCAGGGACTGATGAATCGCGGCCTGACCAACGGGCTGTTCCACGCCCTGGGCACCACGCGGCTGCTCGCCGGCACGGTGTGCGACTCCTGCGCCGAGGCCGCCTGGGACGCCACCCTCGGCCCCATCGGCGGCGCCGATCCGGAGTCGGTGACGGAGTCGGACCTGATCATCGCCTGGGGCTCGGACCTGCACGCCACCAACGTGCACCTGTGGACGAAGATCGAGCAGGCCCGCCGGCACGGGGTCAAGCTGATTGTCATCGACCCCCGCCGCACCCGCGCCGCCGCGGCGGCGGACTGGCACCTGCCGGTGCGCATCGGCACCGATTCCGCCCTGGCGCTGGGCGTGATGCACATCCTGGTGCGCGACGGCCTGGCCGACCGCGCCTGGCTGGCTGAACACGCAGTCGGCTTCGACCGCGTCGAACAGGACGTCCTGCCGCGCTTCCCGCCCGCCCGCGTCGCCAGCATCACCGGCCTGACCGAGGCGGACGTCGAGCGCCTGGCCGCGCTCTATGGCGCCGCCCGGACGCCGTTCATCCGCATCGGCTTCGGCCTGAGCCGCTTTGCCCATGGCGGCGTCAACCTGCGCACCGTGGCGCTGCTGCCGGGCGTCACAGGCGCCTATGGCCGCTACGGCGGCGGCGCCCTGCTGGCCACCGCGGCGTCGTTCGAACTGGACTACAACGCGGTGCGCAAGCCCTCCGGCCCCGAGGCCACCCGCACGGTGAACCACCTGAAGCTGGGCGAAGCGCTGCTGACGCTGGCCGATCCGCCGCTGCGCGCGCTTTTCATCGCCGCCAACAATCCGGCGGTGACCAACCCCGATACGGCGAAGACCCGCGCCGGCCTGGCGCGAGAGGACCTGTTCACCGTGGTGCACGACCCGTTCCTGAGCGCCACCGCCCGCTATGCCGACATCGTCCTGCCGGCGGCGACCTACCTGGAGACCGACGATTTCTACCGCAGCTACGGCACCTACTACATGCAGTACGGCCGCCGCGCGGTGGAGCCGCAGGCCGACGCCTGGTCGAACCTGCGCCTGACCCAGGAACTGGCGGCGCGGATGGGCCTGGCCGATCCGGTGTTCCGCATGAGCCCGCCGGAGATCCTGGCGGCGCTGTTCCGTGGTGCCTCGGGCGCGGCCGCCGCGGTCGATCCGGCCCGCCTGCTGGACGGCACGCCGGTGTCGATCGCCACCCACGCCGGCCAGCGCTTCCTGACGCCGTCGGGGAAGCTGGAGTTCTGGTCCCAGACCCTGGCCGACCAGGGGCTGCCCGCCCTGCCGGACTGGCAGCCCGAGCCGCAGGCCAGAGGCGCGCTGCGGCTGCTGACCGCGCCGGGCTACTTCCAGGCGCACACCGCGTTCTCCGGCGTCGCCTGGCTGCGCGGGCGGGAAGGTCCGCCCTGCGCAGTGCTGCATCCGCATGACGCGGCCGCGCGCGGCCTGCGCGACGGGCAGATGGTCCGCCTGGCCAACGACCGCGGCACGGTCGCGCTCCGCCTGCGGGTGCTGGACGAGGTGCAGCCCGGCATGGTCCTGGTCCCCGGCCAGCGTCCGGACGAGGCCGGCGACGCCCGGACGGCGAACATGCTGTGCGCCGACAGCTACACGGACCTCGGCGCCGGGGCGACGTACCAGAGCACTTGGCTCGACGTGACCGCCGCCTGAGACGCCGGCTTGGCGAATCTCACCACTTGTGCGAAACATTTCCGTCGCTTCCGTGATGACGGGACGCATATGTGTGATGTGTCGGATCGTAACGCCGTGATCTCGATAGACCTTCCCTTTCCCACATAGGCGTGGAAAAGGAGCCCGGGCATGCAACTCATCCGCCACTCGGCCTCGCGCGACCTGCGCGTGGACTTCTTCCGCGGGCTCGCCCTGTGGTGGATCTACACCGACCACATCCCGGGCAACGTCCTGGCGCAGATCAGCCTGCGCAACTTCGCCCTGTGCGACGCGACCGAGGTGTTCGTCCTGCTCGCCGGCTACGGCGCCGGGCTGTCCTATGGCATGCGGCTGCGCGCCCACGGCTACGTCTCCACCGCCGCCGACGTGCTGCGCCGCGCCTGGACGCTGTATGTCGCGCACATCTTTCTGTTCGTGCTGTTCTCGGCGCAGGTGACCTACTCGGCCACCCTGCTGAACCGCATCAACTACCTGGAGGAATCGCGGCTGGACGTGCTGGGCGACGATCCCTACCGCAGCATCCTGGAGGCGGTGCTGCTGCGCTTCCAGCCGAGCCTGCTGAACATCCTGCCGCTGTACGTGGCGCTGATGGTGTTCTTCGCGCTGACCATCTGGCTGCTGCGCTGGCCGCGGGTCCTGTTCGGCGTATCGTTCGCCCTGTACCTGGTGGTGCGGTTCACCAGCCTGAACCTGGGCGCCTGGGGCGACGAAGGCTGGTTCTTCGATCCGTTCGCCTGGCAGTTCCTGTTCGTCATCGGCGTCCTGCTGGCCTGCGCGCCGATGCGCATGCCGCGCTATCCCAGGCCGCTCGACGTCGCCGCCGTCGTGATGCTGCTCATCGGCGCGGTGGTGATGACGGTCATCCTGCCGCAGCCGCATCTGCTGGAGTGGTTCTCTTCCTCGCCGCTGCGGTTACTGGTGACCGAGGACAAGACCGGGCTGTATCCGTTCCGCCTGACCTCGATCCTGGCGCTGACCTGGCTGTGCGTGCGCTTCATCCGGTTCGATGCATCCTGGCTGCGCTCGCGCTGGGCGGCGCCTCTGGTGCTGCTTGGGCAGAACTCGCTGTCGGTGTTCTGCGGCGGCATCGTGCTGGGCTTCGTCGCCCGTATCGCCCTGGAGTACGACGACCACCTGCCGATGCAGGTCGCCATCAACCTGTCCGGCGCCTTCGGCATGATCGGCCTGGGCGCGCTGGCGGCCTGGTACCGCACCAAGGACCGCAAACTAACGCGTGGCGCGCCAACGGCCTCATCAACGACATCGGCGACCGCAACCGCGCTCTTGCCGCTGAATGTACGGGCTGATACCGGATAGGTTATGACATGGCTCCCGGTATCCATCCTTCTGCTGGCCCTGGCCCTGGGCATGCCCGCCCGGGTTCAGGCCGGGACTGCCGTCGATGAGGCGCTGCCCTGCGCGATGCCCCAGGACCCTCAGGACTCCCCTCATATTTCAGATCGCCCCAAATACTTTCGAGAACAGCGGCTGAGCATCGAGCATGGCGGTGAAGGTTTCCATCAACGGGCGCAGACGGCTTTCCGGCATGTTGGGGATCAGG